>NZ_JBOBDM010000061.1:0-34977 GCF_050586605.1 Pseudomonas sp. ES1
AAAATGAAATGTCCGTCATATACGTGAGGCTATTCGCAAGCCAATGCTACGCTCGCGAAAACACTGTCACGGAAACCCACCATGGACATGAACTGGCACCAGGCCCTGCAAGACAGCCTGAGCTGGCTGGCAATTGCCACTGGCATCACCCTCGTCTGCTTCACCGCCGCCGCCACGCTGGCCGTGCGCTACACCCGCTGGGGCCGCCAGTTCTGGCAGCTCGCCGGGCCCTACTTCAGCATTCAACGCAGCTGGCGGCCGTTGCTGGCATTTGCCCTGCTGCTGGTGCTGACCCTGTTCTCGGTACGCCTGAACGTGCTGTTCTCGTTCTGGTACAACGGCTTCTACAGCGCGTTGCAGGCCCTGGACCAGGCAGCGTTCTGGTACATGCTGGGGGTGTTCGCGGTGCTTGCCGCCATTCATGTGCTGCGTTCGCTGTTCGCCTTCTACGTCACCCAGGCGTTCAACATCCATTGGCGGGTCTGGCTCACCGAGCGCCTGAGCGCCGACTGGATGCACGGCGATGCCTATTACCGTGGGCAGTTCCTCGCCGAACCGGTAGACAACCCCGACCAGCGTATCGAGCTGGATGTGAACGCCTTCGTCACCGGCTCCGTGTCGCTGGCGCTTGGCGCGGTCAGCGCAGTGGTCTCACTGGTGGCCTTCACCGGGATTCTCTGGGGGCTGTCGGCGCCGCTGGCGGTGGCGGGGGTCGAAGTGCCACGGGCGATGGTGTTCGCCGTGTATGTGTATGTGCTGATCGCAACCTGGATCGCCTTCCGCCTTGGGCAGCCGCTGATCCGCCTGAACTTCCTCAACGAAAAGCTCACCGCCAACTTCCGTTACGCGCTGATGCGCCTGCGTGAAAACGCCGAGAACATTGCCTTCTACCAAGGCGCGCAGGTTGAGCGCGGCACGTTGCTCGGCCGCTTCTTCGCCTTGATCGGCAACGCTTGGGCGCTGGTGTTCCGGAACCTGAAATTCAGCGGTTTCAACCTGGGCATCAGCCAGGTCGCGGTGGTCTTCCCGTTCATCCTCCAGGCGCCGCGCTTCTTCAGCGGCGCGATCAAGCTGGGCGACGTGATGCAGACTGCCCAGGCCTTCGGCCAGGTGCAGGATTCGCTGTCGTTCTTCCGCGAGTCCTACGACACCTTCGCCAGCTACCGCGCCACCCTCGACCGTCTGACCGGCTTCCTCGATGCCAACCAGCAGGCCAGTGCCTTGCCCAAGGTCGACACCGACGGCTTGCCCAAAGCATTGGCCATCTCCGGGCTGCAGGTGCTGCGCCCGGACGGCCATGCCCTGATCGCCAACCTAGACCTGCACCTGCAGGCCGGCCAGGCGCTGCTGATCAAAGGGCCTTCGGGCAGTGGCAAAACCACCTTGCTGCGCGCCCTGGCCGGGCTGTGGCCCTATGCCGAAGGCGAGGTCAGGCGGCCACTGGGGCACCAGGCGCTGTTTCTTTCCCAGCGCCCGTACCTGCCCTTGGGCGATCTGCGCACGGCCATCGCTTATCCGGCTGACGGCAGGCCCGAGGACGATGCGCGTATGCAGCAGGCGCTGCGCCAGGTCAACCTGGCCCACCTGGCCGAACGCCTCGACGTGCAGTGCGACTGGTCACGGATTCTTTCGGTGGGCGAGCAGCAACGCCTGGCGTTCGCCCGGGTGCTGTTCAACCAGCCCCAGGTGGTGTTCCTCGACGAGTCGACCTCGGCGATGGACGAGGGGCTGGAGCATGGGTTGTATGCGTTGCTGCGCAGCGAGATGCCAGAGACCTTGCTGGTCAGCGTCGGGCACCGCAGTACCCTGGCGGCGTTCCATACCCACCGGCTGGAAGTGGACGGGCAGGGTGGGTGGTCGTTGTTCGAGCAGCAGCCGGTGGTCGAGGAGCCGGCTTAGATCCGCGGCCCTCAACGCCTACAGACCGGCTCCCACGTGTGCTGCACGACTGCTCCCACGATGCCTTACGACTTGAACCGCCCCACCAGACCGTTCAGCTCATCCGACAGCTGCGCCAGCCGCCCGGAGTCCGACTGCGCCGAGCTGGCCAGCCCTTCCACCAGCCGTGCTTCGTCGTAGATCTGCTGGATGTGCCGGTTGATCTCTTCGGCCACGCTGTGTTGTTCCTCGGCGGCGGCGGAAATCTGCAGGTTCTGGTCGCGGATCTCGTTCACCGACAGCTGGATGCCTTCGAAGCTATCCCGCGCATGTTCGATCGACGACACGCTGGCGCGCGACAGGTCCAGGCAGCTCTCCATCTTCTGCGAAACCTCCTGGGTCTTGTCGCCGAGGGTATTGAGCAACTGGTCGATCTCGCCGGTGGAGTCGGCGGTGCGCTTGGCCAGTGCCCGCACTTCATCGGCGACCACGGCGAAACCGCGGCCCTGGTCACCGGCCCGTGCCGCTTCGATGGCGGCGTTCAGGGCCAGCAGGTTGGTCTGTTCGGCGATGGCGCGGATGGTGCCGAGGATCTGGTTGATGCTGCGGCTACCGGCTTCCAGTTCGACCATGGCCTGGGACGATTCGCTCAGGCGGCGCCCAAGGCGGTTGACGTTATCGGTGGTCTGCTCGATCTGCTGCTTGCCCTCGGCTACTCGCCGATGGCCTTGTTCGGCGGCATCGGCGGCGCTGCTGCATGAGCGTGCCACTTCGTTGGCGGTGGCGACCATCTCGTTGAACGCAGTGGACACCAGCTCCACGGCCTCGCGCTGGCGCCCGGCGGCTTCGTTCATGTCGTCGGCCATGGTGCTGTTGGCCTTCGAGGCCTGCTGCAGGTTGTTCGAAGCGGCGCCGATGCGCTGGATCAGCTGGCGGATGGCGGCCAGGAACTTGTTGAACCATCCGGCCAGTTCGGCGGTTTCGTCCTTGCCCTGGATCTGCAAGTCGCGGCGCAGGTCGCCTTCGCCTTCGGCGATCGACTGCAGGCCCAGGCTGACCTGGCCGATGGGCTTGACGATCACCCGCGAGAAGGCCGCGGCCACCAGGGCGAACACCAGCGCCAGCAGCACCACGATGACGGCGGTGACGTAGGTCATGCGCGTGGCCGCGGCCATGACTTCGTCGTATTCGATCAAGCCGATGAAGCGCCAGCCAAGGCCCGGGGAGGTCCATACGTTGGCCATGTAGCGCACGCCATCGATCACCACCTCGGTCGAGCCCTGTGCGGTGGCGGCCAGCTGTGCGTAGGGCGCGCCGAGGTCCTTGAGCTGTTTGAAGCTGTGCGAGGCATCGCGCGGGTCGACCAGCACCGTGCCGTCCTCGATCAGCATTACGTAGCCGCTGTCGCCGAGCTTGATGCTCTTGACCAGCTCGGTGAGGTTTTTCAGTGAGACGCTGACCACGAATACCCCCTTGGCCTTGCCGCTATCGTCGAGCAGCGCCCGGGCGGTGCCGACCAGGGCCACATCGTCCTTGTCGTAGTAGTAGGCGGCGGTGCGCACGGTCTTGTCCGGGCTGGCCATGGCGGCCTTGTACCAGGGGCGGGTGCGTGGGTCGTACTTGGCCAGTTGCGGGTCGTCCGGCCACTTGGCGTAGCTGCCGTCTTCCAGGCCGATGGACAGGATCGCCGCCGCTGGGTGGGTGGTGCCATAGCGGGCGAAGGCGTCGATGACCTGCTGCGCGGCCGGCGGCAGGGGCTGGCTGGCCGCATCTGCGGCGGTGTAGTTCTTGAGCGAAGGGGCCGAGGTGTATACAGGATCCTTGGCCATTTGATCGACATTCTGCAGGGTGCCGTCGAAAAATTGCCGCATGTTGCCGTCGATCTGGCGGATTTCCCGGGTACTGCCATCGAGAAACTGCTCCACCGCTTCACTGCGGATGTTCAGCACCGAAATGCCGCCGACCAGCGCCACCGGGATGAAAGCCACCAGTACGAAGGCCAGGACCAGCTTGTTCTTTATCTTCATGCGTGACGCCCATCCGTGAGAGTGAAGGTGCACATGGCCGTTGTATCCGACTGATGGCCACTTGCTATCTTTGCTGTTCAGGTGGGTCGGAATATAAACCTTTGGCGATATATCCGTGTACAAAAAATCAAGTAATTGTTTTGATTTTTGGGTCAGGGCGGGGGTCAGGCGAGGGTGTAGGGGATGACGTTGGCGGGTTGGCTGGCGAACAGCGGGCCGAGCATCCGGTGATCATCGGTCAGGATGCAATAGTCGGATGCCAGGTGGATGAGTGAGTTGTCGGTGATACCGAAGCGCAGGAAGTGCTCGCCACAGCTGTCGGTATGGATGTCCGATTCGACTTGGCGGAACACCGCGAACAGCTGGCCGGCGACGGCGAGGGCCGAATGGTAGGCGGGGCCGGTGAGGTCGATCAGGTTGGAGATTTCGGTGGCGATGTAAGGGGTGATGTGAACTTCGTCGTGCTCGGCGATGATCGCCAGGACCTTCTGGTAGTCCGCGTCAGCGAACTTCTTCAGGCGTTTTGACACCCGGATGAACCTGCCACCTTCCAGGCTGCCGATTACCAGCAGCAGGAGCAGGTTGGTGTCGATGATCAGCTTCCTGGCCATTCATCACTCCTTGTTCCTGAAACCCTTGAACTTGCCGCTGGCCGCATCGATGAGAAACTCCTTGTGCTCGCGGCGGGTGCCCATGATCTTCGCCAGCTGGCGCAGGGGTGAAGTGCTGTCGGCGTCGACGTTGAGGGGGGCTGTGTCGAGCTGGTAGCTGTAGGTGATGTGGTAAGTGCTCTCGTCGGGGGAGAGCAACGCTTCTTCGAGTTGCACATGGCTGGTGCTGGCGACCAGCTTGTGCAGGTTTTCGGCGGCAATGCCGATGGCGTGATCGAACTCAATCATGATGGTCGCTCTGGTTGGATGCCTCGGGGCCAAGAGGGGGACGCAGACTGGCTGTAGAGAGGGATTCTGGCACATGGGAGCACGCAGCGCTGTGAAGGGAAGAGACTGCACGCTAGGGCGATATACAGGCAGGAGCAAGCGGCAAGCTGTAAGTGCATGTTCCATCGAATGAAATCATGATGACTACGCAAGTGCCTGGTTTTACGGAGAATTCTTAGGACTTTCCTTATTTCGCGTAGGGCATTTCCCAAGCATGATTTTGCGGCCTTTCGGCGGTTGTTCTCGTCAGCCGAGCTCCTTAGTCTCGCCGGGTCGTTGTCACTTCAACGACCGGGTGTGCAAGCCCGAGGATACAGCGCGAAAGCGCCTTGGAACTTTGACGGAGAACCGCCGTTGAGGTGCCCCTATGGCGGCTATGCGTGGGGGGCCTTCGGGCCCGCCGGGTTCCTGTATCCTCGGTCTTGCACACCTGCGTATAGCTGCCACCCATTCGAGTGCAGGCGGATGAGGGCAGTTTTCCCATGACGGTACAGGAGTGCTGAACCATGCTGAAAATCGTGCCCGATCCACCCCGCACCTGGCTCCGGGAGGTTCACCGATGAACCACGCCCCAGCCGGAACCTCCCGGCCCATTCCCCCGCGCCCAACCACGGCCCACGCCCACTTCGGCACCTGCCACGACGCCCATCCCCCGATGTTCTCGGTTCGCGCCGGCATCGATGGCGAGGACGCGCTGGTCTGCGCCGTGGCGGCCTTGCGGGCTGCCTATGAGACCAACGCCCTCGCCCTGGAGAAGGCCGACGAGCCGCTGCGCAGTCTGCTGACGGCTACCGAGAACTCGATCGAGAAAAGCCTGGCACTGTCATCGGCGGTGCTGGACGGCATGGAACGGGGCTGAACCCGCTTGCCAGTGGCCAGCCCTTGGGGGCTGGCATCATTGATCGAGCCGCTTGTGATAAGTCACGAACTCACGCTCCGCCTGATAGCCCAACGATTCGTAGAGCGCCTGCGCCGCAAGGTTGCTGCGGGCCGTATCCAGGCTCAGACGCTGCGCCCCTTCGCTGCGGAAGATGTCGATGAGCTGGTTCATCAGGTAGCGGGCATGCCCTCCACGACGGGCGTGAGGCGCAACGAACAGGTCGTACAGCCAGTAGAAACGCTTCATCGCCAGCGAGCAGGTCGCCGGATACAGCTGGGCAAAAGCGACGGCTTCATGGTTGTCGTCCAGCAGCAGGTAGATGCGCGAAGCACCGGTCCGCAGGTTGGCCTCCAGGAAGGCCTGCGCGGCGGGGAGGTCGTCGGCTTCCTGGTAGAACTGGCGGTACTGGTTGAACAGCTGCGCGGCTGCGTCCAGGTGCTGAAGGTCACAAGCGATGACATGCATGTTGAGGTTTCCTTATCTCTAGAGGGTTTGCGCGCACGGGTAACGCCAGTCGCTGTCGTTACCGCAGCAGCACGCCTCGTTGATCCAGCCAGCGTTCGAAGCCTTCGAAGGTTTCGACGGCGGCCCGCACCGAACGGGCCTGGGTGTCGGGGCAGGGCGCGGCGCCGGCCAGGCGGGCGAGGAAGCCACGCCAGTGGGCGCCGGTCAGCGGACCATACACATCCAGGAACGCAGCGCCGCCTTCAGTGTCGATGCCCAGGCGTTCGGCCATGGCCCGCTTGAGCACCTGGCCGCCAAGGGTGGAGCCCTCCAGCACGTACATCACGCCCAGGGCGCAGGCTTCGTCGCTGATCGCCGGCAGGTCGCCGCACAGGGGCAACGCGTCGATGGCGTCCGCGCCAAGCCCGAGGGCGAGCAGGTCGCGCACCAGCGCCGGCGCCTTGTTGCGCTCGGCCCCCTGGTAATCGCTCAGTCTTGCTTCAAGCGGTGCATGAAAACCGTGATAGGCAGCGAGTAGGTGGCGATATGCGGCGAGGTCGAAGCTCTCGCTGAAGAATGGCATGCGCGCCTCCAGCCCCTTGTGACAATGGCGGGTGCCTTCGCGCAGGGCGAGTAGGAGCGGGCTGGCGGTGTCGGACATGAGGTGCTCCGGCAAAGGGAGGGGGCTTGCGGCAGATACTGACAGAACACTTCGCGTGCCTGCCACTGCCGATTCTTCGTACAGTGCACTTGAACTGCGCAGCACATCTGCAATGATGTCGCCGCCTCGGGAGTGGGGCGTTCTTACAGGCAAAACAGGAATGCGGCACGATGCGCGCAGGAAGATGGAACTGGCTGGCCCTGGCACTGTTGCCAGGCATGGTGACAGCGGCACCCGAGCAGGTACCGCTGTACCGCGAAATCAAGGACTGGGTGGTGGGCTGCGACAATACCCGCTACTGCACGGCGACACTGGCCGACCCTGTTCAAGGCATGCGTATCTCGATCCTGGTGCAGCGCGAGGCGGGGGCCGAGGGGGCGTTGCACCTGACCCTGATCGGCAGCACCGACTGGGCTGGCGAACCCTTGCTCGATGGCCAGGTGCTGATGGCGCCGTGGCGCATCACGCGCGAGGTCGAGACGATGCTGCAGGTCGATGGCAGCGATGCGTACGCGGTGCTGCGGCAAATGCGCAACGGCCAGACGCTGGTGGACGACACCCCGCACCAGGAACGCAAAAGCTCGCTGAATGGCCTGAGCGCCGCCTTGCTGTTGATCGATTCGGTGCAGGGGCGAGTCGGCCACCCCAGTGCACTGGTTCGGCCGGGCAATACCGTGGCCGATGACCAATTACCGGTGCCGGTCCAGCAAAAGGCGCCGGCTTTCGTGGCGCCTTCGCCATTGACCGAACCCGAGCGGGCCGGTATGTCCGCGGTGGTGATGGCCAGGGCCGCTGCCGAAGATCAGCTGAAGAATGAGTTCGATGTTGCGCCGCAACTCGAACTTCATGCCCTGGACGACCAGCATGCGCTGGCACTGCTGAGCTACAACTGCAACGACTTCCATTGCCTGTATGCGTTGTACCGCGTGTCGCGCAGCGCGCCTTACACACTGGGCCCGTTGCCCTTCGAGACCCCGGCAAGCCCGGTGCTCAACACGCAGATGCGCGACCACATCAGCTTCTGGGCGCAGAAAGGCGATCTATACAGCTACGCCAAGGATGACTACCCCGGTGCCTGCGGTGTGCAGGAACACTGGCGGTACGACGGTCAGCGCATGCGTCTGACCAGCCTGGCGAGAATGGACCGCTGTGTCGATGTGTATGCCGATCATTGGCCGGTGCTATGGCGCATCCAGGACTAGGACCGGCCCGCGAGCGGGCTCAAAACGCTAGTTTGTAGCCGATGAGCAGCAGCATGGCCGCCAGGCACGGGCGCAGCACGCGGTCCGAGATGCGCCCGGTGAGGTGGCTGCCCAGGTAGATGCCCGGCAGCGAGCCCAGCAGCAGGTAGCCCAGCAGCGACCAGTCCATGTTGCCCATGCTGGCATGGCCGAGGCCGGCGACCAGGGTCAGCGGCACGGCGTGGGCGATCTCGGTGCCCACCAGGCGGCGGGTGACCAGGAACGGATACAGCAGGAACAGGGCCACGGTGCCCAGCGCGCCGGCGCCGATCGAGGTCAGGGTGACCATCACGCCGAGGATTACGCCGGTCACGACGGTGAGGATATTGAGGGTGCGGTCGCTGAGGTGGTAGTGGTCACCGGCATGCTTGCTGGCAAAGGCCTGCAGGCGCGACTTGAACAGGATCGCCAGGGCAGTGAGGATCAGCACCACGGCCAGGCCTTGCTTGATCACGGCATTGAGCGCCGAGGTGTCGGTGTGCAGGGTGCTGAGGAACCACAGGGTAAGCGCTGCGGCAGGCACGCTGCCCAGGCTCAGCCAGCCGGTGATCTTCCAGTCGATGTTCTTGTTGCGCCCGTGCACCCAGACGCCGCTGGCCTTGGTGATGGCGGCATACAGCAGGTCGGTACCCACGGCGGTGGCCGGGTTGATGCCGAACCACAGCAGGATCGGGGTCATCAACGAGCCGCCGCCAACGCCGGTCATGCCGACGATGAAGCCCACAACCAGTCCCGCAATGGTGAAACCGAAAGAACCTACATCCATACGCTACTCGACGCCCAGCTTGCCCGTGATCGGATGGAAGCCAGCATATAGATTTTTTTATAGCCAAATAGACTTGTTCGTTATTAGGTTATAACCGCGTTTGTGAGGCAACTGTCCTGTGTCGCCTGCACTGGCCCCACCTCGACCGCATCGACCTCAAGCCATGCGCGATCCCTGTGGGAGCGGGCTTGACCCGCGAACACCGGCGCAGCCGGTGCCATGCAACGTGTTGGCCGCTTCGCGGGTGAACCCGCTCCCACAGGATCTTCAGCTGAGTACCGGTTAACGATCCGTCATCACCACCATCACCTGCGCATCCCCGCCATCCTCGCTTTCCGACAGGTAGATATGCCCCACCTGGCTGTCGAAGTAGGCGGTTTGCTGCGGGCCGATGCTCACTGCCTCGCCGGTCTCGAACTCGATACGCACGCGCCCGCTGAGCACCATGGCGAACTCCTGCCCCGGGTGACGGATAAAATCGTCGAACTGCCCGCGTTCTCGGGCAATGATGCGGGCATAGGCCGGGGTCATGCGCCGTTCCGGGAAGGCACCGGCAATCGGGTAGTAGTCATAGGTGCCGGTGGAATAACCAGCCACTTCGGCCAGTGAATCGACCACCACGGTGGCGGGCTGTGGTGCGCTCGCCGGGCCGCTGGCACGAAACAGCTGGGCGATGTCGAGGTTCAGGGCGCGTGCGGCGGCGGCCAGTTTCTCGTAGCTCACCGACACCTGCGCCAACTCCATCTTCGACAGTGTCGACACCGGCACCCCGCTGAGTTCGGACAGCTGCTTGAGCGTCATCTGCCGTGCCTTGCGCACCTGGCGCAGGCGCGCGCCGACTTCGTCGCGGTCAAGCGGGGGGCGGGCAGTTGTGGCGTCAGGCATCAGGGCTCTCGAACAGACGGTGGGCCGTGCATCTTACCTTGGACGCTTGCGCAATCCTAAATTCTCATATATTAGAATTCTCACAAATGATAATTCGCGCGGTGGGAGCGTAGATGACACAGATCCATGACACCCTGATCATCGGTGCCGGTATTGCCGGTGCCTCACTGGGTTACCGCCTGGCCGGGCAGCAGCGGGTGCTGATGCTCGAGCGCGAGGCGCAGCCGGGTTACCACGCCACCGGGCGTTCGGCGGCCATGTTCATGGAGGCCTACGGCACCCCGCAGATCCAGGCCCTGACCCGCGCCAGCCGGGCGTTCTACGAGCAGCCGCCGGCTGGCTTCTGCGAGCATGGATTGCTGGAGCCGCGTGGCTGCCTTTACGTCGCCAGCCACGAGCAGCGCGACCTGCTCGACGCCACCTACGCCCAGAACCTGGCCAACGGCACCGCCGTCAGCCTGCTCGATGCCGACACGGCGGTGGCCTTGGTGCCCAGCTTGCGCGGCGAACTGCTGGCCGGGGCGGTGCATGAAACCGGTGCCATGGACCTCGACGTGCACGCCCTGCACCAAGGCTTCCTGCGCGGGTTCCGCCAGGCCGGTGGTGAGTTGCGCTGCAACGCCGAACTGGTTCGGGCCCAGTATGTGAGCGGCCTCTGGCAGGTCGAACTGGGCGATGGCAGCCAGCTGCAGACACGGCAACTGGTCAACGCCGCCGGCGCCTGGGCCGACCGCGTGGCCGAGCAGTGCGGGGTCGATACCATCGGCCTGCAGCCTTGCCGACGCAGCGCGTTCACCTTCCCGGGCCCGGCGCAGCACGATTTCGCCCGCTGGCCTGCAGTAATCGGTGTCGATGAAAGCTTCTATTTCAAGCCCGATGCCGGCCAACTGTTGGGGTCACCGGCCAACGCCGACCCGGTCGAGCCCCAGGACGCCGCGCCCGAAGAACTCGACCTGGCCCTGGGCATCTTCAACATCGAAGCCATCACCACCCTCGAGATCCGTCGGCCCAGCCACAGCTGGGCAGGCTTGCGCTCGTTCGTCGCCGACGGCGACCTGGTGATCGGCTTCGATCCGCAGCAGCCGGCGTTCTTCTGGCTGGCCGCCCAGGGCGGCTACGGTATCCAGTCCGCCGCCGGGGCCTCGCGATTGGCGGCGGACCTGCTGCAGGGCCTGCCCTTGTGTTCAAGTCTCACCCAGCAAGGGGTCGAGCCTGCGCGGCTGTCCCCGGCACGTTTCAACTCAACCATCAAAGGAGATTGCCATGAGCAATGACATCCAGCGTTTTCCCAGCAGCCTGCCGTTTCCGTTTTCCCGCGCGGTAAAAGCGGGTGGTTTCCTGTTCCTTTCCGGGCAGATCCCGATGAGCCCCGCCGGCGAGGTGGTGAAGGGCGATATCCAGGCCCAGACCCGCGCCGCCTGTGAGCGTATTCAGGAAAGCCTGGCGGCCTGCGGTGCACGGCTCGACCAAGTGGTGAAGGCCACCGTATGGCTGTCGGACATGGGCCATTTCGCCGGTTTCAACGAGGTGTACAAGGAGTTCTTCGGCGCGGCGCTGCCAGTGCGTTCCACCGTGGCTTCGGCGTTGGCGCTGGGGGTGGATGTGGAAATCGAGGTGCAGGCATACGTCGGGTAGGGCCACGTCGATTCGCGGCCTCACGAACACACAACAATAAAAACCAGAGGTGCACATGCAAGAGCAGCTGAAAATCGCTGGCGCTTTCGTCGGCGTGATCGTGGGGGCGGGCTTTGCGTCCGGGCGGGAACTGCTGTTGTTCTTCGTCGATTTCGGCATCTGGGGCATGGTCGGGGCACTGGTCAGTGCCGCCCTGTTCACCTTCCTCGGCATGGCCCTGGCAGGGCTGGGCAACCGCCTGCAGGCGACGTCGCACAAGCAGGTGATCCAGGCCATTTGCGGTCGACACCTGGGCCTGCTGGTCGACTGGATGATCACCTTCTTCATGTTCGGCGTAACGGTGGTCATGCTCGCCGGGGGCGGGGCGTTGCTGGAGCAGCAGTTCGGCGTGCCGGCCCTGGCGGGCAGCGTGCTGGTCACGGTGCTGGTGGTGGCCATCGTCTGCCTGGATGTGCAGAAGGTGATGGTCGCCATTGGCGCGATCACCCCCTTGCTGATCCTGGTGGCCTCGGCCATCGCACTGTACGCAGTGTTTACTCGCGACCAGAGCTTTGCCGCCCTCGACCAACTGGCCAGCCAGCAGCAGGCCGGTGCCAGCCATTGGCTGCTGGGGGCGTTCCTGTATGTGTCCTACAACATCGTTGCCGGTGCGCCCATCCTGGCGATCCTCGGTGGTTCGGCGAGCAGCCGCCGCAGCGCGGTGGTGGGCGGCCTGCTCGGCGGCGCAGCCCTGGGCGGGCTGATGCTGGTGATGAGCGCCGGCATGCTGTCGCGCCTGGACAGTGTCGCCGAACTGCCCATGCCGATGCTGTCGATCGCCAACGAGCTGTCACCGCTGCTGGGGCTGGTGATGTGCCTGATCATCTTCGGGATGATCGTCAACACGGCGGTGGGCACCTTGTTCTCGTTCCTCTCGCGGCTGCTGCCGGCGGGCACGGCGAAGTTCCGCGGTGGGGCGGTGGTCGCGGGTGTGGTGGGGTTCGTCTGCAGCCTGGTGGGCTTCATCAGCCTGGTGGGGCAGGTGTATCCGCTGTTCGGCTACCTGGGGTTGGTGCTGATGGCGGCGGTACTGGTGGGGTGGGTGAAACGCGGCAAGAGCAGGAGCGCGGCGGTGGCGTGAAGGGCCATCGCGGGGCAAGCCCGCGATAAGCATCACATCAGATGCGCAAACTTGTTCGGCCATGGTCAATCACCCGTAGCAATCAGGCTCAATAAACAGAGCGTTCCGCGAAGGCCGAATAATTCAGAGGCGCCCGGCATACACGTCCTGAGTGTTTTCGTAGGCTGCGATCCTTTTTCAACAAGGAGTGCAGCCCATGGCTTTCAACGGATACATGAGTATTACCGGCAAGCGGCAAGGTTTGATTTCTTCAGGCTGCAATACCCAGGCGTCCATCGGCAACAAGTGCCAGGTCGCGCACCAGGACGAGATCACGGTGATGTCGTTCAGCCACGGCATTTCCAACCCGGACAACACCCAGCGCGGCACCCACCAGCCCGTTATGGTCATTAAGCTCATCGACAAGTCCACGCCCTTGCTGTCCCAGGCCGTGGACAGCCGGGAAGTGCTCGACTGCGATATCCAGCTGTACCGCATTCACCCGGCAGGCCATCGGGAGAAGTACTTCTCGGTGAGGCTGGAGGGTACGGTGATCGTCAGCCAGGAAATGGATGTGCCCCATGCGGTGCTCTTGACCGATCAGGACGCCGAGGAGCGGCTGCTGATCAGCTATCGGACCATCAGTTGGATTCATCACGCCGCCGGTACCACCGGGTACGCCAGCTGGGGTGAGCAGCTATGAGCCAGCGTGACGAAGAATATGGTGAGCGGCTGGATGAGGCGTATTGGGAGGTGAATGCGGCGGCGTCTCGGTTGATCAGCTATGGCTGTGGGGTCAGCGCTAAACACCTGAGCGATCGGCGGTTGCGGATGCAGTTTAATCGGGAGTTGGCTTATTACGCGCGGCGGGTGGTAAACGATGTATATGAGCGCCAAATGGACCCAGAGCAGGCACTTGCTGCACTGAATGCTGAGAAAAACAATATTAAACTTCAGCGAGAGAGAATTATCACGCAGTCAGTTGGTCTCGTCGGTGGTATGGGACAGATAGTAGCAGGAGGTGGCTTTTGCTACGGCTCATTTGGGACGCTCTGCGCTGTAGCAGGCGGACCTTTAATCGCACATGGAACAAATAATGTGTATGAGAATCTCAGGGGGCTGTACGAGGGGCGTGACGATGTTCAAGGGCCTGTCAAGAAGGCTTATCAAGAGGCTTCGAAAAAATTAGGTTTTACAGAGCGTGAGGGGAGGGTAGCTTATCTGGTTGCTGATTTATCATTGTCGATAGGTACGTTGTTTAGGCCTGTACTTAAGCCCGATGCATGGCGGCTATACAAATACTATCGTGTTGACAAGGAGCTTGCGATTAAACAGATGAGCAAGGCAGCATTGGGGGCTGAGGCTGCAGTCAATACACCCACTGCAATTGATCTGTACAAAGAGTACAATAAGTGAATATGACAGGGTTGCTTTTGTTTGTGGGGCTTGATGCCTTGTTGACCATTTGTTTTGCCAGGCTTGTACTCCGTAGGAGGGTGTTGGCAATAATAATGACGCTATTCAGCATTGTGATGATGGTTATTTATTTGAGGCTGATTGGCGGTTCGGGCTTGATTGATTATTCGTTTGACTATGGTGAAGGGTTTGGGCGGGAGCTAAATATCGTGACGACTATAAGTGTTGCTATGATTTTGTTTCACGCTTGGTTTATATAGCCTTTTCTAGGTGGGCTCTAAAAATTGGCCCAGGCTAATTCACGAATAAGCTCATCTCAATGGAAGAGGTACGGCAAGGCGCCCGAGCGTTGAGGCTGGGTCGAGCAGAGTTGTGACAATTTGCAACCAGCGCTGGGCGGGAGCTATCGCAGGTCAAGCCCGCTCCCACAAACGCGTGGGAGCGGGCTTGCCCCGCGATAGGCATCACATCAGATGCGGAAACTGCCCACCAGTTGCTTCAGGCGTCCGGCCTGCTGGCTCAGGGCGTCGCAGTGGCGCAGGGTTTCGTTGAGGTTCTCCACCCCTTGCTGGTTCAGCGCGTTGATCTGGGTGATGTCCAGGTTGAGGCTCTCGACCACGGCGGTCTGCTCTTCGGTGGCGGTGGCCACCGACTGGTTCATGCCGTCGATCTCGCCAATGCGCTGGGTCACGCTGGCCAGGCGCTCGCCGGCCTGGTTGGCCACCTGCACGGTCTCTTCGCTGGAGACCTGGCTGGTGTTCATGGTGTGCACCGCTTCGCGCGAGCCCACCTGCAGGCTGGTGATCATGCGGTGGATCTCTTCCGCCGATTCCTGGGTGCGGTGTGCCAGGTTGCGCACTTCGTCGGCGACCACGGCAAAGCCACGCCCGGCCTCACCGGCACGGGCCGCCTCGATGGCGGCATTGAGCGCCAGCAGGTTGGTTTGCTGGGAGATGCCCTTGATCACGTCGAGGATCTTGCCGATCTCGTCGGTGCTGGCATTGAGCGTTTCGATCTGCTCGCAGGATTCGCTGATGCGCAGCGACAGGGCGGTCATCGCGCTGATCGCTTCTTCCACCACCGCACGGCCGCCGTGGGCCTGTTCGCTGGCGCCGCTGGCGTGTTGCGAGGCGTCGGCGGCATTGCGGGCGATCTCCTGGGTGGCGGCGCCCAGCTCGTTGATCGCTGCGGCGACGCTGTTGGTGCGCATGCTCTGCTCTTCGGAGCCGCTCAGCGAGGCGTTGGAGGCGCCCACCACTTTTTCCGACAGGTCATGCACCAGGCGGGTGGCCGAGGACACTTCGCTGATCGAGGCATGGATCCGCTCGACGAAGCGGTTGAAGGCAGTGGCCAGCTCGCCGAACTCGTCCTTGTTTTCCACGGCCAGGCGGCGGGTCAGGTCGCCTTCGCCTTCGGCGATGTCCTGCATGGCACGGCCCATGGTGGTCAGCGGGCGCATCAGCACCGGGATCAGCAGGCCGAGCAGGCCGGCGATGGCGGCGACGGCGATGAGCATGGCGATGATCGCCGAGGTGCGGAACTGGCTCAGCGGGGCGTAGGCCTTGTCCTTGTCGATCGACAGGCCGATGTACCACTGCGCCGACGGCAAACCTTGAACCGGGGCGAAGGAGATGATGCGGTCCTTGCCGTCGAGGCTCACGTCCTGCATGCCGGGTTCGACGCGCAGGGGGCTGCCGGGATAGATGTCCTTGAGGTTCTTCATCACCCGGTCTTTGTCCGGGCTGACGATGACCTGGCCATCACGGTCGACCAGGAACGCATGGCCGATGCCGCCGAAGTCCACGGCGTTGATGATCTCGACCAGGGTGTTCAGGCTCAAGTCGCCGCCGACCACGCCCAGCAGTTCGCCGTTGGATTTTGCCTTGACCGGGATGGCGATGGTCACCACCAGGCCGCCGACCGACGCCTGGTAGGGCGGCGTCAGCAAGGTCTGGTTGGCGCTGACCGCCTGGGTGTACCACGGGCGTTGGCGCGGGTCGTAGCCGTCGGGCATCTTCGCGTCAGGGCGCTGGGTGAACAGCCCGGTGTTCTGGCCGAAGTAGGTGAACTGGAAGTTGCTGGTGTACGACGGCTGGTCGACCAGCCCAGGTACGTTGCTGCCGGCGCCTTGCTGGGCGATGTCCTGGGCCAGGTTTTCCAGCACCAGGATGCGCCCGCTCATCCAGTTCTGCACGCTGCTGGCGGTCTGCAGACCGGCCTGGCGCACTGATGACTCGATGTTCTGGCGGATGGTATTGCGCTGCAGGTAGTCGTTGTAGAGGGTAAACAACGCGAATGCCAGGACGACGACGCCGCAGGCACTGAGCAGGATCTTGTGGCGGAATTTCAGGTTCATGTTTCGAGACCTTGATTCTGGGAAGGAAGGGCGCCGCATGCTTGTGGCACGAGGGGCGGGGCCTGTTCCCGAGGTATCGGCCGTTTGCGCAAAATGTTGAAAGACTAAATGTCGTAGAGGTTGGCTGCTATGCCCTCAAGTGGTCACAAATCATTTCGAGGCCAGCAGCGCTACCAGCGCCCTGGCCGCCTGGCCCATGGGCTGTTGCTTGAGCCAGAACGCGTGCACCGGCAGTTCCAGGGCGTTGCGGGTATTGCGAAAGTCCAGGCGTACCAGGCGCCCGGCCCTGACCAGTGGCGCGACCCGCGACAACGGCAGGTCGCCCCAGCCCAGCCCCGCCTCGACCATCTGCACGGCCAGGTCGAGGCTGTCGGTGCGCCAGTGCGAGGTGCCGATCAACGAGCGCGGGTCGGCCAGCGGCAGGTCGCGGCTGCGCACCAGGATCTGGCGCAGGTGCACCAGGTCTTCGAGGTCACGAATGCGGCCCTCGACATAGGCCGGGTGTTGCGGTGAAAGGGTCGCCACCAGCGATTCCATGGCGATGTGCTGGAAGCTGCGCCGTGGGTCGACCTGCAGCCCGGCAAAGGCCAGGCACAGGCTGACCCTGGCGCTGTCGAGCAGTTGCAGGGCGTCTTCCTGCGGCGCAGCCAGCAGCTCGATATCGAGCAGTGGATAGCGCTCGCCCAGGCGGGCGATGGCCGCGAGCAGCGGGCGCTGGTCGATGTCCGGGACCACCGCGATGGCCAGGCTGCTTTCCAACCCGCGCGACAACTCCAGGGCGTGCACGCTCAGCAGCCCCAGTTGCTCGGCGATCAGCCGCGCGTGGGGCTCCAGGGCCTGGGCTTGGGCAGTGGGGCGCGCCTCGCGCGAGCCACGCTCGAACAGGCTGTAGCCCAGCTCGGCTTCAAGGTTGCCGATGGCCATGCTCACAGCCGATGGAACGCGCCCTAGCGCACGGGCAGCGGCGGAAAACGATCCGTGATCGAGCACGGCGAGGAACAGCAGGATGGTATCGCTGGAAAAGTTCATGGCAGTCTCCTTTCAGTAAATCTGAAAGGTGCTGACTTTTTCTGTCAAGGCCGTTGAAGCATCCTTGCCCGCCTTCGACAAACCAGCGGTAAAGGTAACCCCGTGCAAGGACTCAAACGCAAACTGGTCTACGTGACCTTCTATGAATTGATCGGCCTGTGCATGTCGACCCTGGGCCTGGCCTATCTGTCCGACACCCAGGCCTCGCATACCGGCCCGCTGGCGGTGATGATCACCACCATCGCCATGGCCTGGAACCTGATCTACAACAGCCTGTTCGAGTGGTGGGAGAGCCGCCAGGCGAAACGCGGGCGCAGCCTGGCGCGGCGGGTGGCGCATGCCATCGGTTTCCAGCTGACCCTGGTGGTGTACCTGATTCCGCTGATCGCCTGGTGGCTGGACATGACCTTGCTGGAAGCGCTGGTGGTGGACCTGGCGTTCATCATCCTGGTGCCGTGCTACACCTTCGCCTACAACTGGGCGTTCGATCGGATCTTCGGCTTGCCGACTTCGGCCATGGCGCCAGCGCCGGCCTGAAGTCCGCGTCAGCTCCGGCAGCGGATGTGCAAACCAAAGCAGTAGCAACCGACCAACTCAAGGCGGCAAGCGAATCAGCAGCGGCGCCTGCTGCTCCTGCACTGGCACCCGGTTGGCGAGCAGGCTGTCTTCCACCTGCCCGGACAGATAGTAAACCCCCGCCATGGCCCCGCTCTGGCGGTTTTCCATTAATTCCTGCCATTCCTCGTTCAGCGCCACGTTGAGGATCACCCGCAACTGCTCGATCATCTGCGGCTGTTCGCGGTCGTGGGAGAGCATCCCGTAGCCGGTCACCACCACCGAAATCATGGCCCCCGCCGCCTTGCCCACCGCGGCGGCAATGGCGCTGGCCGCTCCGCGCGGGGCGAGGCTGGCGCCGAGTTTTTCGCTGGCCTGGGTGGCCACCGACGACAGCCTTGCATCTGTCTGCCCCGGCGCCTTGGAGGCCTGTTGGTGCAGCTGTTGGCGCAGCGACTGCCAGGCCGGCTGCTGCTCCAGCGACTTGGCCCTGAGCAACTGATAAAGCGTGGCGTTGCGCGCATCGGGCGGGCCTAGGGCGATGGCCGGGATACGGTTCAGGCGCTGGCTGAACTGCTCGGGCGGAGCGTTGTAGCGCTGGATGATCGCCGGCAGCTGCTGGCCCAGCAGCTGCAGATACAGCTCGCTGGCGCGGTCGCGGATGCCTTCGGGGTTGATCTGTTCGGCCACCGGGTCGATCACCCGCTGGTGGTACTGCTCCTGCAAGTACAGGCCAAGGCGCTTTTCCGGCGGCTCGTTGCCATTGCCGTTGTTCATCTTGTACCAGGCCACCTTGAGCGTGAGCCATTGCTGGGTCCAGTAGCCGGTGAACCAGGGGATGAAGTCGTTTTCGGTGCGTTGCTGCACCTGTTCCTTCCACACCCGCATCGAGCGTCGGGCGTAGTCGTTGGCCGAACCTGCGGCGGCGGCCGAGGCTTCGATGATTTCCTGGTCGATGCGTTGCCAGACGGCGGGGGGCAGGTTTTGCGGTGGCGGCGGGGCAGGGGGGCGTTTGCCGGCGCAGCCGGCCAGGGCCAGGATGAAGCAGGCAGGCAAAAGTAGGGCGAGCGGCTTCACGCGGGCTGCCTCCTTGGGTAGAGGCTTGGTGGTTTTTCGAGTATAGGGCGCTTAAGCGGTCTGTTTGGTGGGGGGCGACATGCTGTCTTGGGATTGCAGGTGGGTGGCCAGATGCAGGGCGACAGTCTTGCAGCGCCTATGAGATCGAGCGCCGCCCGCGCGGCGCATCGCTGGCAAGCCAGCTCCCACATCTTGTTTCGGGCCAATTAAGCCTGTGAGGGTACCGCTGCACGCCTTGGTGCATGTCTCAAGTCGGGTGAAGCGCCAGTGGTGCCCACCTCAATACCGCGTCGTACCAACAAGGCGGACAGCGATGAAGCCACAGGAGTGACTGGCCCGAAACAGATGTGGGAGCTGGCTTGCCAGCGATGCGCCGCGCGGGCGGCGCTCGATCTCAAGAGCGCTGCAAAAATACCGGCGAACACCTGGTGGCCTTTACCCCAAATCCCCCCGCCCCAGATCAAGCTTGGCTTCCAGATGGTCCAGATGCTCATGCATCAACGCCAGCGCCGCGCCGCTGTCGCCGCTCTCCACCGCATCGATGATCGCCGCGTGCTCCTGCCAGGCGCAGTGCTCGCAGCAGGGCGATTCATAGCGGGCGATGATCAGCGAGGTCATCGGCACCAGCCCGTTGAGAAAGCGCGCCAGCGGTGCGTTGGCGGCCATCTGCGCCAGCTTCATGTGGAATTCGCCACCCAGGCGGATCGCCGTGCAGCGTTCGCCCTGCTCATGGTGCTGGCGTTCGCGTTCGACCAGCTGGCGCAGCTGGCGGATCTGCGCCGGGCGCGCGCGCTGGGTGGCCAGGCCGATCAGCGTGGTCTCGGCCAGGCGCCGGGCGCTGAGCACCTGGCGCGCCTGCTCGGGGTCGGGGGCGGCCAGGTGCGCGGTGTGGCTGGGGCGTTGCACGATCACCTGCTGGTCGGACAGGCGCCCGAGCACCCGGCGGATCACCGTACGGCTGACCCCGAAGGCGTTGCCCAGGGCCTGCTCGGGCAAGGCGCTGCCCGGTGGCAGGCGCTGTTCGAGAATGGCGTCGAACAGCCGGGGGTAGATCTGCTCCGCCGACAGGCGGGTTTCGCCGGCACCCAGCAGGGCAGGCAGGTGCGGGGCGGCGTGGGCGCAGGTGGTCATGGTCGCTCTCCTGTTTCAGGTGCCTGGGTGGTCGTCCGGGATGTTCAGGGCGATGCCCATGCGCTCGCCCTCGGCGAGGATGTGCCGGCGCATCTGCAGGCTGGCCAGGGCGCTGTTGCGTTCGCGGATGGCACGCACCACCGCTTCGTTTTCGCTCAGGCGCGCGGCCAGGTGTTCGGGCGATTTGCGCAGCATCTCGGCGCTCTCTTTGAGGGCATTGCCGGTCTGCTGCACCACGCTCTGGAAGATTGGGTTGGTGGTCAGGGCGAACAACGCTTCGTGGAAGGCGATGTAGGCGTTGACGCCCGCTTCGCTGTCGCCGGCGTCGAGTGCTTCGCGCATGTCCATGAGGTTCAGGCGCAGCTGGCCAATGTCCTGGCTGCCGGCCGATTGCGCCACCAGCCCGGCGATGAAGGGTTCGAGGGTGTAGCGCAGTTCCAGCACGTCGGCCAGGCTGGCTGCGGCAACGGCTTCCGGGCTTTGCGCCTGGGCGGCGTCGGCGTCCAGCACCAATACGCCCTTGCCGGGCATCGAGCGCACCAGGCCCAGGGTTTCCAGGACGATGACGGCTTCGCGCAGGCTGGGGCGGCTGATCCCCAGCTGCTCGGCCAGCTCGCGCTGGCCGGGCAGCATGTCGCCGCTGCGCCACTGGCCTCGGGCCAGGGCCTGGCGGAGTTTCTCCACCACGGATGTGACTACGGTTGAAGAGCTGATCACGGTTCGCTCCTTGAGAGGCGCTGCATTTTTGCGTTTGGCCGGCCGGCGCTTGGCGCCGGCCGGTTCAGGCTTAGAATTCCTGTTGATGGGGTTGGCCCTGCTTGCGGGGGGCGTGGGCGAAGCCAGGCTTGTTGGCCAGCACGTTGTTGGCGCGGTCCAGGTCGATGTCCTTCTCCCAGCGGGCGATGGCCACGGTAGCGACGCAGTTGCCGATGAGGTTGGTCAGCGCCCGGCCGATGCCCATGAACCAGTCCACCGCCAGCACCAGCACCAGGCCCACTACCGGGATCGCCGGTACCGCGGTCAGGGTGGCGGCGAGAATCACCAACGCCGAGCCTGGGATGCCGTGGGCACCCTTGGAAGTCACCAGCGACACCAACAGGATGGTCAGCAGGTCGCTCATGGCCAGCGGCGTGCCGGTGGCGTTGGCGATGAACACGATGGCCAGGGTCAGGTAGATGGAGAAGCCGTCGAGGTTGAACGAGTAGCCGGTGGGGATCACCAGGCCGACGGTGGAGCTGCCTATCCCTAAGTGCTCGAGCTTGCGCATCACCTGCGGCAGCACGGCATCGGAGGAGGCGGTGCCCAGTACGATGCTCAGCTCCTCACGCAGGTATTTGATGAAGGGCAGCAGGCGCAGGCCCGACAGGCGCATCACGGTACCCAGGACAATCAGCACGAACCCGGCGCAGGTCAGGTAGAACAGCGCCACCAGGCCGCCCAGGTGCTGCAGCGAGCTCAGGCCATATTTGCTGGTGGTGAAGGCGATGGCACCGAACACACCGATCGGCGCCAGGCGCACGATCATGCCCATGATGCGGAAGATCACATGGCTCAGCTCGTTGATCAGCCGCGAGATGCCCGAGGCCGATTCACCCACCAGGTTCAAGGCGCTGCCGAACAGCACCGAGAACAACAGCACCTGGAGGATGTTGTTGTCGGCGAAGGCACCCACCACCGAGGTGGGGATCAGGTCCATCAGGAAGGTGGTGGTGCTGTGGATATGCGCGCCACGGTCGGCCAGGGCGCCGGCGTCGGCACTGGAGAGTTGGTCGAGGTGGATGTTGGCGCCGCTGCCGATACCGCTGGTAAAGGCGAATACCAGGCCGATCACCAGGGCCAGGGTGGTCAGCACTTCGAAGTAGATGACCGATTTGAGGCCGATGCGCCCGACCTTCTTCAGGTCGCCGGCGCCGGAAATACCGCTGACCACCACGCAGAACACGATCAAGCCGATGAGCATCTTGATCAGCTTGATGAAGCCGTCACCCAGGGGTTTGAGTTGCAGGGACAGGTCGGGGAAGCTCAGGCCACAGGCAACGCCTAGGGCGAGGCCGAGCACAACCTGGAGGAAGATCGAACGCGAACACCATTTGAGCATGGGAGGGATCTCGGGTCGGTGTCCTTGCCCCCCAGCCACACGGAGCGAAAGAGTGCAGGACTTAATTATTGTGGTCTTACCGGTTTGTTCACTGCGAGGGTCATGTAACGCCTAAATTTGCCTGATTGCAAGATTTTTTGGCCATACCGGTCTGACCAGTTGTGGTGCAGCGCGGTCGACTCTGCTCTGCTGTGGTGCGCGGGGGAATTTCAGGGCTTTGCGAGGACCTGATCAATGGCGACGATCAGCTTGCCCAGGTCCTTGGGGGGCGCTCTGTGGATGGCACGGAAGAGGTAGGCACGCTGCTCTTCTTCGTCGTCCGGCTCGGCGAAAAAGGTTTTGAGTCTCACCCCCAGTACATCGGCAAAGCCGCTCAAGGCCTCGATGCTGGGGGTGTAAGTGCCGGTTTCGAAGCGGCTTATGGTCTTGGGGTCGAAACCGGTCAGTTCGCCCAGTTGCGCTTGCGTGAAGCCCGCCAGTTTGCGGTAGCGGCGCAGGGCAGGACCGAGGCCAGAACTCGTCATCGCTCAATTCCCATTTAGAATCAAGCACTTAACGATATCTATTCGCTTAGCACAACGCCACGATTCATCACCTTTATTTGCAAAATGTGATGGAATTCGTAGAATCGCCAGCTTTGACTGATCAGTCATTCAAGTATCCCTCCAGGGGGAAACGGGCCCTTTCGGACCGCGACACGCTGCTGTTGGGTACTTTGAGCTGATCCAGGATGAACCGTTCCGATGCCCCGACATCCCGTCTGGTCGCTCGTCGGGCCGTTCGCGAATGGAGTTGCATCGTGCGTCTGAACCTCCCGGTCAACCCGGTCGAGCAAAGCTTCCCCGAACACCAGCGGCTCATTTCGGCCACCGACACGGCCAGCCTGATCACCTACTGCAACGCCGAGTTCGCCGCCATCAGCGGCTATAGCCAGGCCGAGCTGATCGGCAGCCCGCACAACCTGGTGCGCCACCCCGACATGCCCGAGGCGGTGTTCGAGCTGATGTGGCAATACCTCAAGGCCGGCCAGAGCTGGATGGGTATCGTCAAGAACCGCTGCAAGAACGGCAATTTCTACTGGGTCAGTGCCTATGTCACCCCGATTCTGGAGAACGGCCAGGTGGTCGGTTACGAATCGGTGCGCGTGCGCCCCAGCCGTGAGCAGGTAGCCCGGGCCGAGGCGCTGTATGCCCGGTTGCGGGCGGGCAAGGCTGCCTTGTCGCCCGCCCGGCGCCTGGCGTTGCTGCAGCGTGCCATGGCCGTGCCATTGCTCGCCGGCGCGCTGGCCATTGGTGCCAACCAGCTGTGGCCGGGCCTGCCGGCCCAAGGGCTGACCCTGGCGTTGTTCGCCGGTGTCGGCGTCTGGGCCCAAAGCCGCATGCGCCGGTATCTGCAGGGGATTGCCGAGGGCGCCGGCAACACCTTCAGCGACCCGCTGGTGGCGCTGACCTACAGCGACCAGGCCGGTGCCGCCGGGCAGCTGGAACTGATCCTGATCAGCGAAGAGGCGCGCCTGAAAACCGCGCTGACCCGCCTCAGCGACCTTGCCACGCAGATGGCCGACGCCGCGCAGGATGCCGGGCGGCTGTCGCGCGGTACCGAGTCGGCGCTGCTCGAACAGCGCGCCGAAACCGACCTCACTGCCACGGCCATGACCGAGATGGCCGCCTCGATTGGCGAAGTGGCCGGCCATGTGCAACTGACGGCACAAGAGGCGCACACCGCGCACCTGTTGGCCGAGCAGGGCAGCCAGGTCGCCGATGCCACGGGCGCGGCCATTCGCGGGTTGGCCGACACGGTCGGGCAGATCAACCAGGCGGTCAACGACCTGGCCGGTCAGACCGGTGCCATCGCCGAGGCCGCCGGCATGATCCGTGCCATCGCCGAGCAGACCAACCTGCTGGCGCTCAATGCCGCCATCGAGGCGGCCCGAGCAGGCGAACAGGGGCGTGGTTTTGCGGTGGTGGCCGACGAGGTGCGCGCGCTGGCCGACAAGACCCGCCAGTCCACCCTGCATATCCAGACGATCATCGACACCCTGCGCAGCGGTGCCGAGCAGGCGGTGAGCATCGCCAGCCTGGGCATCGACGGCGCAGGCCAGGGCGTGACCCAGGTCGCCCAGGCCCAACAGGCCTTGCAGGGCATCCGCCAGGCCGTGTCGCGCATCAGTGACATGAGCCAGCAGATGGCGGCGGCTTCACAGGAGCAGTCGGCAGTGGCCGAGGATGTCTCGCGGCAGATCAACGGGGTGGCCGGCACGGTTGCGCAGAGTGCTCGTCACGCCAACGCCGCCGCTTCGCGCGGTGCCGAACTGGAACAGGTGTGCGCCGGATTGCGCGCCCTGGTGGAGCGCTTCAACCGCTAGGTTGCCAAGGTTATGGACGACAACTATCGCGCAGCCGTGGATGCGGCTGCGATCTTTTCCGAGACCGACCTGCAGGGTCGGATCACTTACGTCAACCAGCAGTTCTGCAGCATTTCCGGCTACAGCCGCGAGGAACTGTTGGGGGCCAACCACCGCATCCTCAATTCCGGCTTGCATGAGCCGAGCTTCTTCCTCGACATGTGGCGGGCCCTGGCGGCCGGCCGGGTGTGGAAGGGCGAGATCTGCAACCGGGCCAAAGACGGATCGCTGTACTGGGTCGACAGCACCATGGTGCCGCTGATCGACCCGCACACCGGCAAGGTCCGCAAGTACGTGTCGATCCGCTTCGACGTCACCGAGAAGCGCCAACTGCTGCACACGCTGCAGTGGCGTGTCGGGCATGACGTGCTGACCGGCCTGCCGAACCGCGCCTACCTTTCCGACCTGCTCAACCAGGCGTTGGCGTTTTCCCGGCGCGAGGATGTGCCGCTGGCGGTATGCATGCTCGACCTGGACGGCTTCAAGGCGGTCAACGATGGTTACGGCCATGCCGTCGGCGACCTGCTGCTGGTGCAGGTCGCCAAACGCCTGCAGGGCATCCTGCGGGGCGGCGATGCGGTGGCGCGGCTGTCCGGTGACGAGTTCGTGCTGATCCTGCGTTATGTCGAGGGGCCTCAGCAGTTGCAGGCGGCCTTGCAGCGGGTGCTGAAGGCGCTGGCCGCGCCCTATGCGGTCCGTGAGCACTCGCTGAGCCTCAGCGCCAGCATCGGCGTGACCCTGTACCCCCAGGACGACGAAGACACCGACACCCTGGTGCGTCATGCCGACCAGGCCATGTATGTTGCCAAGCAACGCGGGCGCAACCGCTATCACCTGTTCGACGTGTCCCAGGAGCAAGAGCTCAAGGCCACTCACCAGACCGTGGCGCGGGTGCGTCGGGCCCTGCGTGAAGGTGAGCTGTGCTTGTACTACCAGCCCAAGGTGAACATGCGCAGTGGCCAGGTGATGGGTTTCGAGGCGCTGCTGCGCTGGCTGCATCCCTCCAAAGGACCGGTGCCCCCCGGGGATTTCCTGCCGCTGGTGGAGCAGACCGACCTGATCGTCGAGTTGGGCGAATGGGTCATCGACCAGGCCTTGAGTCAATTGCAGCAGTGGCGCTTGAGCGGATGTGACTGGCCCGTCAGCGTCAATATCGCCGCCCGGCAGTTGCAGCGCGGTGACTTTACCGAGCGCCTGGCCCAGTTGCTGGCGCGTCATCCGGGGGTGCCGCCTGCGCGGCTGGACCTGGAAATCGTCGAGTCGGTGGCGATCGACAACCTGGCCCGCGTGGGCCGCTGCCTCGACGCCTGCCGCGCGCTCGGGGTGAGCTTTTCGCTGGATGACTTCGGTACCGGCTTTTCCTCGCTGAGCTACCTCAAGCGCCTGCCGGCGCATACCATCAAGATCGACAAGTCCTTCGTGCGCGACATCCTCCATGACCAGGACGACCTGGCCCTGACGACCGCGGTGATCGGCCTGGCCCGGGCCTTTGGCCGCGAGGTGGTGGCCGAGGGTGTGGAAAGTGTCGAGCACGGATGTGCGCTGATGGCGCTGGGTTGCGAGCTGGCCCAGGGCTACGGCATCGCCCGGCCCATGCCGGGGGATGCCGTGGCGGGATGGGTGTCGAGCTATCGTCAGCCGGCGCAATGGATGGCCGGCTGACGACGGGCGCGGCATGCCGCGCCTACCGACTCATTCGCGGTGGACCTGGACCATGGTTTCGGTCAGCTCGCGCATCAACTCGGCTTCGTCTTCCGTGCGACAACGTAGCAGCAGGTTCGCGGCCTGCTGGTAGAGGGTGCTCTCGTTGGGATAGCGACCGCTGGCCAGGTTGACGCGTTGCAGCACACCGTCCACGCGCCAGGCTAGCCCATCCACATGGCCCACCTCACGCTCCAGTGCGTCGATGTAGGACGCTGGCACCGCGGGGCCGGTATAGGCTCCTCCTTCGGCCGAAGCGCCAGTGAGCGTGTCGAAGTATTCCGAGGCGCCCGCCCAGCGTTCGGCGAGCCTATCGAAGGCCTCTGGCCGCATACGCCGCAGCCAGGCCTGCCAGAAGGGTTGGTCCACTGCCCAGTGTTCCAGGGTGTTGGCACCCGTGCCCTCGATCACGGCATCACCCAGGCGCTGCAGCGTCGGCCCATCGAGGTGCGCCAGTTGCGGGAAACGCATGGCCTGCGGTTGCGGCGGCAGATTCAGCCTTTGTCGTAACTGGATGCGCGCATGCAGGGCCATCTCCAGTTCGTCGGGGTGGTCGCTGACCAGCTCCTGGTCGTTAATACCGTCATCGGGGTGCAGGGCCGGTGCCGGGTTGTCTGTCGGATGGTGGTCATCGGCCCGCAAGGCCGTGCGTCTGGCCAGGCGCGCCTGATAGAGGGCGCCGACACGCTCGTCGAGCAGGCGCTGACGCAGCAGGGCACGAGCGCTCTGCACAGCGACCCGCTCGTCGGCCTCGGCGACGCCCGCATGGGCCACCGTCTGCCATACCGTCACTTCGGTCTCGACCTGCTGGAACAGCACGATGGCCTGGTCCACGCATTCCTGGGCGGCGTCGTCGAGCAGGTCGTTGATCTGCTGCCAGACCTGTGTCCGGCCCCAGTTGGCACCGGCTTCGCCTTGTTCTTCGCGGGCCAGGGTTTCGACCACATGTTCCATGCGTTGGCGCATCAGGTCTGGGGCGTTCAGGAAGTCCTGTGTATCGGGCAGCCGTTCGAGCAGGCTGTAGAGTGGCTGCCACTGCGGATCGTCAGCCGTTTCGGCAATGTGTAACCGCAACGGCTCAGGCCAGTCGGCGAACCAAGGGTGGGGCTGTGCAAGGGCTGGGGGGACGATGAAACCAGCCTGTTGGAGATTGGCCAGGGCCGCTTCGTCGAAAGGGTTGCCGTTGAAGGAATAGGCGAAGCCCTCGAGGTTGTCGCGTACCGCGCGGGCAAAGGCTGTCTGGCTCAGATCGGGGGCAACGGTGAGCTCGTTGGCGCTCAGGTCCACCTGGCGCAGCACCAGGGGCTCCTGATTCATGAGGGCTTCGAGTCCCTCCGGCCACTGGCTGATGTTGGTCAGCTCCAGGTCCAGTTGCTGCAGGCGTGTCCAGCCGCTCAGATCGGGGGCCAGGGCCAGTGGGTTTTCGTACAGCGTCAGCATCTCCAGACGGTTGAGTCCGGCCAGTGCGGTGCGTGCGGCCTCATCCAGCACGATCGCGTTTTGCCCCAGGCTCAACCCGATCAAGGCCGGCCAGCGTTGCAGGGCCTGGAAGTGTTCGGCGGTCATGATCAGGTCATTGAGGTCGGCCTGGAACCAGGCCAGTGAAGGCAGGGCAGAAAGGCGTTCGAGCGTAGCCACCGAGAGGGTTTGAATGCCATCTGTGAGGTTGAGGCGTTGCAGGTGGGGCATGCGCTCCAGTAGCGCGAGGTTTTCTTCCTGGTCCAGGGCAATGTTGTTCTCTGAGAGATCCAGTGACTGCAGCTCGCGCATCTCGGCCAGGGCCTGGGGCAGGCTATCCAGGCTGTTTTGCGCCAGGTCCAGCAGGCGCAGGCCGGGAAAGGCCTCGAGGAACGCGTTGAGGCCGGGCATGTCCGCGGTATTGAGGCCATTGAGGTTGAGCAGGCGAACGTGAGGCAGGCGTATGGGCAGTGCGGGAACACTGGTGAGGCCATGCCCTTCCAGCACCAGGTTGATATCGTCGATGTTGTCGTGCGGCCCTTCTGCGCTTTCGCGGCGCCAGGCGCTGCGAATACGTTGCGCGAAGGTTTCGCGCAATCCACGATGCTGCTCCAGCGCGACGGGCGCCAGGCCCTCCGGGGCGTGCACCCAGCGTTGCAGTGCGCTGTCGAGCCGGCGGTAGTCGACGAGCAGTCGTGACAGCAAGCGACCGAACGCACCGGCGTGCGGACCGGCCTGGTGGCGCAGGCGCTGACGCAGCATCTCACGGTCGCCCTCCGGGGTGGCGGGGAACACTTGGTCGAACAGTTCGTCTTCCGTCCACGAGGCACGTCCGCGGCCGCTCAGGCGATAGCCAATGCGACGCTCGCCGGGTAGGCGAGTGGGTAGCCGGTACATCGGGCGAACCGGCGTCATGCCCAGGTCCAGGGCGGCTTGCCGACGGTCACTGGCGGCCAGTTCGAACAGCTGGTCGCGCAGTTTTTCCTGCTCATGGATGAGCAGGCCCAGTGCGTCACGTTCGCTGTCGGGCAACGCCTGCAGTATCGCGCGGTTTACATCGCTGCGCCCCGCCAGCTCGTTGCCGAACTCGTCATAGGGGGTGTAGCCATTTACGTTGCGCACCAGGGTCTTGGTGGGCAGCCCTTGCTTGCCTGCGCTTGCGAGCAGCCGCCCATTGAGGCGCGAATCGCGCAGTTCCAGGCGCAGCTTGCCGCGCCAGCCAGGCAGACGTTGTAACGTGGCCAATGCGAGGGCGTCACGGTCGGTGGTGGCGCCGCTGCTCTGGTGCATGCGTGCAAGGGCCTTGCTGATACGGCTTTCACGCAGATACAGGCGTGCGGTTTCAGCCAGCCTCAGCGGGAGGCGCTGCGATTGCTGCAGCTGGGCGATGTCAGGGGCCGAGGCCTGGGCGAGGATTTCCGCGCGGCTGGCCGGGCTGAGTGATGGAAAATCGCGGGCGAGGATGGCCGTCAACGGTTGCTCGCCGACCCAGAGCGTGTTCGGACGCGCGCCGAACGCTTCAAGGCTGTCGAGCAGCAAGGCGGGAATAGGCCTGTGGTCCAGCAACACTCGGCGCAACGCTGGCGCGTCGTAGCCGCTGCACTGCAAGGCCTTGCCAAGGGACTGCGCATCCAACCCTTCAACAACGGGGCCCAGGTGTTCGAGCAACGTGTTTGCCTGCCAGCTCAAGGGGGGATCATGCTCGAACAGCCAGGTGCCTCGGCCATTGCCGAGCAGGACGGGCTGGTGCCGCATGCCCTGCGCCGACGATAGCCGGGCGTAGCCATCGGCAACGTGCTCGAGGGGGAGCGCTTGTTCGTGGCGTTCGAGCCACGCCTTGCCCTCCCACAGGTGCAGGCCCCGGGCATTCGGGCCCTGGCCGGTCGGCCAGGGCCGGGGGCGGGCAAAGGGCGTCAGTTCGCCTGGCCACAGTCGTTGCGCACCATCGGCGCCTGATGGATGCCAGCTGTGCAAGATGCCTTGAGGCTCGATGAAGCGTCCGGCAGCACCCAGGGCAGCAAACTGCGTGAGGCTTGCCAGCACGTCGAACAGGTGACTGATCGCGGCATCGGCATCGCCTTCGTTGGCAGCGTGCACGCCGTCGAGGAATTCGTCGACCAACTGCGCGCCACCGATTACGAGCATCACTTCACCCAGACCGGGCACGAACAGCCCCGCCAGGTTGAGCACCGTCAGGCCGACGCCCAGCCAGCTCTGGATGCGGGCCAATTGGGCATTGGCGTCGCGCTGATCGACGGGGACGGCCAGGGTGGCGGCATCCTGAAGGCGTCGCTCGACCTCGATGCGCGCGTGTTCGACGAAGGCATCCGCACGCCAGGGCGTGAAGGTGATGGCCAGGCGAGCATTCTTGTCGAGGGTCTCCTGCCAAAGGTCGGTAGGAGCCGGGAACGCGCGTTTGAGCCAACTGAACCGTTCCCCCTTTTCCAGCACGGGAGGTGATGGATACAACTCGGCGTACGGATAGCGCGGGTACAGGGTCTGGCGAAGTCGCGCCGCGAAACCAGGTTGAGCGTCAAGGCTGACGTAGCGGTTGAAGAACTCGCGCTCATCCTGGTGCCACAGCATCTGTGTCAGGGCTGTGCTCGCGGCCTGCGCCGATGGGTATTGGCGCAATGCCTGGCGGGGATGGCCCGGCAGGTACAGCAAGCAACGCTCGACATCCTTGTGCGGATCGAGTCGAACCAGCATCGGGCCATGCAAGGGGATGTCGAACAGGCTGAGGAAGCCGCATTGCAACTGCTCGCGGGCCGAGTCGGCAAGACCTGTGAAGACGATTTCTCCCATCAGCGTCCCCTTGGCATCCAGATGCCCTTGCAGGGCCGCCTGGGTCAGCTCGGCGGCGAAGGTGGCCCGGGCGTGCCGGCGCACCAGTTCGCGAAAGCTGTCAGTGTCGATATGGTCGCCCAGGTGATAGCGATAGCGTTGGCCGAGGTCGAGGTTGCGCACGCCGCTGACGAAGATCGTCGCCTGTTCGCCCGGGCGCTTCTCGGTGCTGCGAGCCGAATCGTACAGGGCCACGTTGGCGCCGGCGTCGAAGTTCTGCAAGGCAGCCTCCAACCAGCTGTGGCCAATGCCATTGCTGCGCACCCAGGCCTGGTCGACCTTGGGCAGGGGCTGGCCTGGGAACCAGTGCTGCAGGGCTTGCTCGAGCAGCGGGCGGCAGAAGGTCTCGATGCTCTGCACTGGCGCCAGTGCTTCACTCAGGCGGCGCATCGCGGCATGGCTCTGCCTGACGCGGCGCTGGAGCAAATGACGATCGGCCGTGGACGCCTGCGCGAACCAGGAAGGCATGCGCGTGTGGATGAAGGACAAATGCGGGGACAAGGGGGGATGGGTCATCATCGTTGCTCCGTGTTCGGGGAGCACAGAGGCTAATGACCCAGGACCCTGTAGTCGGGCTACATAATTGATACCCGGCCGGTGGCGGTGTTGCTCACACCTGTGGTGCCGTGCTTTTTACCGAGGCCAGCTCCGGATGAGCCACCAGCTTGTCGATGTGCAGTTCGTCGTTGTTCATCCAGGTCTCGGTCAGCACCCGGTAATGCTCCATGTCGCGGCAGCGCATGCGCAGGCTGTAGTCGAAGTGGCCGCTGATCAGCTGGCATTCGTATACCTGCGGGCAGGCCCGCACGGTGGCTTCGAAAGCACGCTGGGCCGAGCGCCCGCTCTGGTTGGACAAGGCCACCAGCACCAGCAGCGACAGGCCCGGGGAGACCTGCTGCAGGTCGATGATCGCCCCATAGCCGCGGATCACCCCGCGCCGCTCCAGCTTGCGTACCCGTTCCAGGCAGGGCCTGGGGGTCAGGTGCACGAGAGTGGAGAGTTTTTCGTAGGTGATCCGCCCGTGGTGGCGCAGCACGTCGATGATGGCTTCATCGATGCGGTCCAGCGGTGCGGCGGCAGGTGTGGTGGCCTTGGTATCCATATACGGCGTGACTTCACTTCAGGCGATTGGAGAGGAACTGCCGCAGGCGCTCGCTCTGTGGCTGGTCGAGGATTTCGGCGCTGCCGTGCTCTTCGACCAGGCCCTGGTGCAGGAACAGCACCTGGCTCGAGACCTGGCGGGCGAAGCCCATTTCGTGGGTGACCATGAGCATGGTACGTCCTTCCTCGGCGAGCGTCTGTATCACCTTGAGCACTTCGCCGACCAGCTCGGGGTCGAGCGCCGAGGTGGGCTCGTCGAACAGGATGATTTCCGGCTCCATGGCCAAGGCGCGGGCGATGGCCACGCGCTGCTGCTGGCCACCGGACAGAAACGCCGGGTACTGCTCTGCGGCGCGTGCCGGCAGGCCGACCTTGTCCAGGTACTTGCGCGCCCGTGCCTCGGCTTCGCTGGCGCTGATGCCCAGCACCTTGCGCGGCGCCAGGCAGATGTTCTCCAGCACCGTCAGGTGGCTCCACAGGTTGAAGTGCTGGAACACCATGGCCAGGCGTGTGCGCAGGTTCTGCAGCTGGGCCGCTGGCGGGGTGCCCTTGCTCATGTCGAGGGTCTGGCCGTCGAGGGTGATGCTGCCGGCGTTGGGCTGTTCGAGGAAGTTGATGCAGCGCAGGAAGGTGCTCTTGCCCGAGCCGCTGGCGCCGATCAGGCTGATCACGTCGCCCTTGCGGGCTTGCAGCGATACGCCCTTGAGCACCTGGTGCTCGCCGTAGTGCTTGTGCAGGCCGTCGACGCTGAGCTTGATGGCGCTGGCCTGGGCATGGGTGCTCGGGGCCTGGGCGAAGTGGGTGAGTGGCAGTGCGGTAGCGGTCATCAGGTCAGCCTCGGGCAGGGTCAAGGAAGCGCATCCAGCGGCGCTCGGCCAGTCGGAACAGGCCGACCAGGGCGAAGGACAGCAGCATGTACAGCAGGGCGGCCACGCCGAAGGCCTGGAAGGTCAGGAAGGTCGCGGCGTTGGCGTCGCGGGCCACCTTGAGGATGTCGGCGACGGTGGCGGTGAAGGCCAGGGAAGTAGCGTGCAGCATCAGGATCAGTTCGTTGCTGTAGGCCGGCAGCGAACGGCGCAGCGCCGCCGGCAGCACCAGGAACAGGTTGAGTTTCCAGCCGCGCAAACCATAGGCCTGGGCCGCTTCCAGCTCGCCGGCGGGCAGGTTGCGGATGGCCCCGGCGAAGATCTCCACGGTGTAGGCGCAGGTGTTGAGCACGAAGGCCAGCAGCGTGCAGTTGAGCGCGTTACGCAAGAACTGGTCGAGCAGCATGTGCTCGCGCACCACCTGCAGGCTGTACAAGCCGGTGTAGCAGATCAGCAGCTGGATATAGAGCGGCGTGCCGCGGAACACGAAGGTGTACAGCTGCACCGGCAGGCGCAGCCAGGCATGCCGCGAGGTACGCGCCAGGGCCAGCGGCAGCGAGAGCAGCAGGCCGAGCACCATGCTGACCACGAACAGCCACAGGGTCATGGTCAGCCCGGAAAACCCGTTGCCATCGTTGTACAGGTAGGCCGGGCCGTATTGCTGAAGGAGTTCGATCATCGCGCCAGCTCCCTGATGCCGGTGTTGTAGCGCCGTTCCAGGCGTTTGAGCAACTGGTTGGACAAGGTGGTGATGACCAGGTAGACCAGCCCGGCGATGCACAGGAAGAACAGCACGTCGTTGGTGGTCTTGCCGGCGTTCTGCGCGGCCTTGACCAGGTCGGCCAGGCCGATGATCGACACCAGCGCGGTGGACTTGAGCAGCACCAGCCAGTTGTTGCCCAGCCCCGGTAGGGCAAAGCGCATCAGTTGCGGGAACAGCACCAGCCGAAACCGCTGCGCGCGGCTCAGGCCATAGGCGGTGGCGGCTTCCAGCTGGCCGGCCGGCACGCTGAGGATGGCGCCGCGGAAGTTCTCGGTGAAGTACGCGCCATAGATGAAGCCCAGGGTGATCACCCCGGCGCCAAACGGGTCGATCTCCACGTAGTCCCAGCCCAGCGCCTCGGTCAGGTCGTTGAGCCAGATCTGCATGCTGTAGAAGATCAGCAGGATCAGTACCAGGTCGGGAACGCTGCGGATCAGCGTGGTGTAGAGGGTGGCCGGGATGCGCAGCAGCTTGGAGCGTGACAGCTTGGCGCTGGCACCGACCAGGCCCAGCAGCAGGCTGACGGCCAGCGACAGCAGGGCCAGCTTGAGGGTCATCCAGGTGCCCTGGGCCAGCAACGGGCCGAAGCCCTGCAGGCCGTGGGAGAGGAAGTCGTTCATGACAGGGATCTCGCGGGGAGGCCATCGCGGGGCAAGCCCGCTCCCACGTTGTAGTGAGCCCGTGGGAGCGGGCTTGCCCCGCGATCAGCGCTGTAGGTCACTCGTTGTAGATGTCCAGCTCGCCGACGTACTTCTTCTGGATCGCGGCGTAGGTGCCATCGGCGTGGATCATGGCGATGCCTTTATCGAGCAGGGCCTTGAGCTCCGGGTCGGTCTTGCGCAGGCCCATGGCGATGTCCAGCGGCAAGCTCGGGTCCTTGATCGCCGGGCCGCTCTTGAAGTCGGCGCCTTCGGGCTTGGAGAGGAAGTTGAGCTGGGCTTCGAGCTTGTCGGTGACGGTGGCGTCGAGGCGGCCGTTCATCAGGTCGGCGTAGTTCTGGTCCTGGGCCTGGTAGGCCTTGACCTGGGCGCCCAGCGGTGCCAGCACGGCGCGAGCATAGGCTTCCTGCAGCGAGCCTTGCAGCACCCCGACCTGCTTGCCCTTGAGCGATTCGACGGTGTCGCCGAAGCCTGCCGACTTGCGCACGATCACCGAGGTGGGGCTGAGGAACAGGCGGCTGGTGAAATCGATCTGTTTCTGGCGTGCCGGGGTGACGGCCATCGACGACATGATGGCGTCGAACTTGCGCGCCCGCAGGGCGGGGATCATGCCGTCGAATTCGTTGTGCACCCAGGTGCACTTGACCTGGAGCTTTTCGCAGATGGCGTTGCCCAGTTCGATGTCGAAGCCTTGCAGGCTGCCATCGGCGGCGACGGATTCGAAGGGCGGGTATTCGGGGTAGACGCCAAAGCGGATCTCGGTCCATTCCTTGGCCTGGGCAACGGTGGTGGCGCACAACGAGAACAGCAGCACGCCGAGGCGTTTTCGTAGGGTGAGCATAGGTGTAGGTCCCTGGGTGTTGTTATTGGAAGTAGGGGCAGTGCAAGCGTGTGGCTCTGTAACTGTTCTTGTGGGTGACTCGTTGGTCGCGGTCAGAATGCGCGAGGTAGAGCGGTTTTTTGTGTCGTTTGCCGGCGCGCACGGGGCCGGATTCGGCTGTTGAGTAGCTTGTTGCAGCCGAATCGGCTGTTGCGACAAGGATTTATGGAAGTGCGACAGCGGTT
>NZ_JBOBDM010000062.1:0-32780 GCF_050586605.1 Pseudomonas sp. ES1
GCTCCGCCCTCGTTCGCGGGTAAACCCGCTCCCACAGGTACTGCATCAATCCTGTGGGAGCGGGTTTACCCGCGAAAGGGCCGCAAAGCGGCCCCAGTACACAGATTTCAGGCCAGTTCCTCGGCCTCATCCTCACGCACAATGGCCTTCACCTCATCGCGACGGCTGATGTACTTCCAGTCCGCCTCGTCGATGTAGATGCCATTCGGCCCGCTCCCGCCTTCCAGATCGATCGCCACCCGTGCCGACACTTGCGGCTTCACGCTCGCTAGGATCGGCACGAAGCCCAGCTGCTGGCTGGTTTCCAGCAGCGCGGCCTGGTTGCGTTCGTCGATGTCCGCGGCCTCGTCCAGGTAGTACGGCAGGCGAATGCGCCCGGCCAGGTCGCGGTCCATCAGGTGCAGCAACAGGTACATGTTGGTCAGCGCCTTGATGGTCATGGTGGTGCCGTTGGAAGCGGCGCCGTCGATGTCGGCGTGAATCACCGGCTGGCTGTTGATCTTGGTGATCTCGAACGCCAGTTCGAACAGGTCCTTCAGGCCCAGCTGGTTGTGGTTGGCCGCCACCAGCCGCGCCAGGTATTCCTTGGCCTCTTCGTTCTTGTGATCCTGGTCGCTGTTCTGGGTCAGGTCGAACACCGACAGGGTCTCTCCTTCCTCGTACTGGCCGGCGCTGTGGATGATCTGGTCGATGTGCTTGAGCGCTTCCTTGTTCGGCGCCAACACCACGCGGAAGCTCTCCAGGTTGGAAACCTGGCGTTTGTTGATTTCGCGGTTGAACAGCGCCAGCTGGTGTTCCAGGCTGTCGTAGTCGCTGCGGATGTTGCGCAGGGTCCGGGCGATGTCGGTGACCGCCGCGCGGCGCGCCTTGGCCAGGGTCAGTGCTTCCTCGGTGCGGTGCGAGTAGGCGTTGATCAGCAGCTGCAGGCGGCGCTCCATGTCGTCTTCGCTGTCGAACTTGGCCACGCCCTTGAGGCGCACCTGGGCGTACAGCGCCTCGATCTGGTTGTCCACGCGCTGCAGCGCCTGCCAGCTGTCCTGGTAGTCGTTGAGCAGCGGCAGCAGGTTGTCCATGGAGTCGTCGATCGCTTCCATGAATGGCGTGCCGAAGGGCAGGTCGGCCGGCAGCAACTGGCGACGGCGCAGGGCGTCCTCCAGGGTGCGCTGCTTGGCTTCCAGGTCGGCGATCTGCCGGCCTACCAACTGCAGCTTGGCGGAGAGCTGCTGGACGCGTTCGGTGAAGGCGTCGCTGGAGCGCTTGAGCTCGTCCTGGGCCGCTTCCAGCTGGCTCAGTTGCTCCATCTTCTCCGGCTCTTCGGCGGCCAGGGTCTCGGCGCGGCGGAAATCTTCCAGGGCCTTCTGCGCATCCAGCACCTGCTGGTACAGCGCTTCGGTCTGTGCCTTGCTGGCGGCGCGGTCGAGGGCCACGGCCTGCTGGGTCTTGAGCTGCTTGAGCTCTTTATCCAGGCGTTCTTTCTGGTCGCGCAGGGCGGCGCGGTCGGCCAGGGCCTGCAGCGCGGGCGGGTCGATGTGCGAGATATCGATGGACAGGCCCGGCACTTCGAAGCGCTCGCCCTTGAAGCGCTCAAGCACGCCTTCCAGGGTCTTGACCCAGACATCGCTGTCATCCAGTTCGATGCCGCGTTCGCCCAGCGGCAGGCTGAACAGCGCGCCGTTGAACAGGCGCATCAGGCGGTCGACGTCCTGCTGGGAGAACTCTTCGCGCAGGCGGGCGTAGCTGTTGTTGTCGGCGTGGTCGAGTTGCAGCTTGACCGCTTTCACGCGTTTCTCGAGGTCACGCACGCGCTCGTCGAGGTCTTCGGCGGAGAACTGCCGCGACTGGGCCAGGGCGCCGGCCAGTTCGTCGTGGGCATCCTTGGCGGCCAGCAGTTGCTGTTCCAGGGTCTTGACGTCGGTGACCAGGGCGAAGCGGTGCTTGAGCACCGACAGCTCACCCAGCCAACGCTGGATGCCGGTGATCTCGCGCTCCAGGCGCATCAGCTCCTGGGTGCCGCCGCGTTGGTCGTTCTGCAGGCGGTCCTGCTCGCCGCGGTAGTGCTCGGACTGGATGACCAGCTCTTCCTTGCGCGCCATGGCGTACTCCTGCCAGGTGCCCAGCAGGTTGTCGAGCAGGGGCGAAATGCGGTGCAGCTTGCCGCGCAGGATGTCGCGCTGGGCCACGCCGCCGGCCAGGGCCTCGACCAGTGGGCCCGCGGCCACCAGGGCGTTGTAGTCGCCCTCCATGCGGCGCACATCGCGGAAGGCCTCTTCACAGGCGGCGATGTAGTCGACGCTGCCCGAGCGCAGGCTATGTTCGAAGGCGTCGAGGAACAGCTGCTTGAGCTTGGCCGCGGTGATCTCGCGCATGTGCAGCAGGTTGATGAACAGCGCGCGGAAGGTCTTCAGGCTCTGCTCGCTGGTCGAACGCAGCGGGATCAGGGTGAGGTCCAGCGGCACCGAGGTGTGGCCGCCGACCAGCAGCCGACGCAGTTCGTCCGGCTTGAGTTCGTAGGCTTTCAGGCCGTTGCGCTCGAGGTTGGTGAACAGCTCTTTCTGGCGCAGGCAGGTGTCGTCTTTCTGGTAATGGGCCAGGTCCAGCTCGCCCTGGTAGGCGAAGAACTGGTGGCCGAAGCCGCCGCCCGGGCCGCGGCCGACCACGCCGATCACATGCGGGCCGTGGGGCAGGTTCAGCTCGCAAAGGATGTAGCTGGTGTCACTGGCGAAGTAGAAGCGGCGCGACTGTTCCAGGCTGTACTTGCCGAAGCTCATGTCCGACATGCGCGCCAGGATCGGGAACTGCAGGGCGTTGATCGACGCCGATTTACCCAGGTTGTTGGCGCCATAGACCGATAGCGGGTGTTCCAGGGGGAACAGGCCGAGGCTGTAACCGGCGGTGTTGAGCAGTGCGAAGCGGCGGATGCCGTAGCGTTCCTGGCTCATGCGTCAATCTCCTGTTGCTCTTCGCGGATGGCCCGGGCCAGGGCGTCCTCTTCGCTCTCCTGGCCGTCGAACGGCGTGAGGTCGAGCGGGTCGTCGGTGCGGTTGAGTTCTTCGGGCGTCTCTTCCACCACCAGTACCGGGATCGGCAGTGGCAGGTCGCTGTGCAGGGTGGCGGCGAGGTCGCGGTCCTGCTGCACCGACAGGCACACGTCGAGGAAGCGGTGCATCGGCGGCAGGAAGCGGTAGATGCCACCTTCTTCGTGGGCGAAACCGAGTTGGGTCATGCGGCGCAGGATCTTCTCTTCCAGCTCTTCGACGGTCTGCACTTCGGCCTGGAAGAACAGGTCGCGGTACTTGTCCAGCAGCGACGGCAATTCGTCGCGGCCCATGCTGCCGCCGTCGAGCACGGCCATCGGGTCACGGCCCTGGTCGGCCAGGTGCTCGACCAGAATGAAGGTGAACAGCGACAGGCGCTGGGCGGTCTTGTTGACCTGCGCGGCGGCCTGCTCGGGGACGAAGTAGTAGAAACCGCGGGTGTCGCAGACCAGTTCGAAACCGAGGGCCTTGAACAGGGTGCGGTACTGGTCCTGGAAATTCGACAGCTGGGCGTACAGCTCCGGGTCGCGGCGGCTGACGTGGAAGCCCTTGAACAGCTCGCGGAAGATCGGCGCGAGCTGGGACAGTTCGGAAAGATCAAGATGCATGGGCGGGGCTCGCGGTGGATTCGGTCGTGGTGGCCGGCTTGTTTTCGCGGCTGGACGTCAGGGCGAAGGAGCGCAGGCTGACCAGGTGTTCGCGGGTGATGTATTCCTGGCGGTCGAGGCGCTGGCGGGCGAAGCGCTTCTCGCGCGACAGGCGCGAGAACCAGTACAGCAGTTCGTCGGTGGCGCCCTCGGGTTCCTGCTCCAGTAGCCAGACCATCAGGTCCGGCAGCGGCAGGGCCTCCTCGCAGCGCTCGAGCATCTCCTTGACCGTGCGCGGGGCGCGGGGCAGCGGGCCCTTATGGGTCTTGTGCGCTTTCGGGAAGCGCGCAGGCTTGGGCTCGAAACGGGCCAGGGCATAGACATAGGCTTCGACCTGGCTGGCACTGCCCAGGAAGGTGCTCTGCGGGCGGGTGAACATCGGCATGGCCGCTTGCGGCACGGCGTCGATGCCCTTCTTGCGGATCACCGACAAGGCCAGCGCGGCGCCACGGGTCACGGCGTTGTGCCGGCGGGCTTCTTCGCGCAGCGGCAGCAGCAGTTCGCGGGCGTGGCGCAGGGTGAGCTGGGCGCTGGTCTGCATCTCGAGGATGCGCGCGTGGGTGCGCAGCAGCATGTCGTCGTCGACCAGGTGGCCCAGGCGCGCCTGCTCGCCCAGGAGGCGCAGCAGCACGGTCTCGACCTTGCGCACGCCCTGCTCGAAGGCGCCGTCGGCGTTGACCAGCTGGATCATCGGTTCGACGTATTCGTCCCAGGTTGCCAGCACTTCGGCGTAACGCTGGCGCAGCGGGATCTGCCGGTTGCTGGTCTTGGCCCGTTCGGCCACGGCTACCAGCGCCTGCTCGTCGTTGTCGAGTTTCTTCAGCACGTCGCGCACGCGCATGTCGAGCAAGCGCAGTTGGCGCGCCAGGTCGTCGCTGTCGCGGTTGTCGAAGGCGTCCTGGATATGCCCGGCCAGGCGCTCCAGGTGGCGCAGGTAGGCTTCGATTTCCAGGCACAGGCCCAGCCGGTGCTCGCGGCGCAGGTAGGCGAGGAAGTCGTGGATCTGCGCGTTGAGCTCGAAACGGTTCGGGCTCTTGGCCACCGGGACCAGGATGTCCAGGCGGATCCACACGTCGAGCAGCTGGGTGATGTCCTGCGGCGTGCTCTCCACCTGTTGGCGGGCCAACTGCTGGCGCAGTTCGACCAGGCTCAGGGTGCCCTGGTCGAAGCGCTCGCACAGCGGCTCGATCAAGGCCCAGTGTTCGGCTAGGGCGCGCAGGACGCGCTTGGGTTCGATCATTGGCGGGTCGACTCGTTGCCAAATAAAAGGGGCGATTGTACTGCATACGGGGGGGAGGATTTCACCCCTTGGTCTGCAATGGGGGATAACCTTTGTACATGTAGGGGATTCACTGGCCCTTTCGCAGGGCAAGCCCGCTGCTACGGGCCCCGCGAAACCTGCAGGAGCGGGCTTGCCCCGCGAAAGGGCCGTCACAGGTGACAAAAATCCGCCGACCAGTTGCGGCACAGCCCGGCCAACAACGTTAGAATGTGCGACGTTTCGAACCCCGGACCCCCGAGCCTTGCTGACCGAACCCCGCCGCCGCGCCTACCTTTCCGCCATGCAAGTGGTGCATTGGCTGCCGCGTGCCGAACTGCCGTTCGCCGCGCCGTCGCGCCCGGAACTGCTGTTGCCGGTGGCGCCGGTCGAAGACATCGACTTCGAGGTGCGGCCGTCGGCACCCGCGACCCGGGAAGCGCCGGTGGCGCCCCAGCCGCGCGCAGAGCGGCCGAAAATCGAGATTCCGCGCCCTGGCAGCATGCCGAAACCGGTCGCCAAGCCGGTCGAAGTCGAGGTAGAGGCCCCCGCGCCGCGCCGCGCCCCGGTGCCACCACCGCGCTTTGCCCTGCAGTTGCTGCGCGCTGGCAGCTGCCTGCTGCTGGTGGAGCTGGCCACCGGTCAACCCTTCCAGAGCCGCGACCCGTCGTACCTGCTGCTCAAGGACATGCTGCGCGCCGCCGGCCTGCCGGACGCCCCGCAGATCATCGGCGAGCCGGTGCGTTGGCCACTGCTGATGCGCGGCAACATGGATCAAGGGCCGGACGCCGCCCGCGACTTCGTCCAGGGCTTCATCGCCGCACGCCTGGAAGAGGCGCCCAGCAGTTGCCTGTGGCTGATCGGCCTGCCTGCCATTCGCTTCGCCGGCCAGGCCGACGCCGAGGCCTATTACCAAGAACTCAAGGTCGACCTGCTCGGCGATGCCTGGGCCTTGCCCGGCCTTGAACTGTTGATGGACGAGCCGCAGCGCAAGGCGGACGTCTGGAAAGCCATGCGCCAGCTGATGGCGCGCTGGAAGAGCGTTGAATGAGTGAGTCGATCAGTTTCCGCCCGATGACCGAGGCGGATCTGGATGCCGTGTTGAAGATCGAATACGCAGCCTTCAGCCACCCCTGGACCCGCGGCATCTTCCAGGATGCGCTGAAGTCGTACGAAGTGTGGCTGATGTTCGATGGTCAGCAGCAGGTCGGCCATGGCGTGATCAACGTGATCATCGACGAGGCGCACCTGCTCAATATCACCGTCAAGCCAGAGAGCCAGGGCCGTGGCATGGGCCTGCGCCTGCTCGAGCACCTGATGGCACGGGCCTACCAGCTCAATGGCCGTGAGTGCTTCCTCGAAGTGCGTGCCAGCAACCAGTCGGCCTATCGGCTGTACGAGCGTTACGGCTTCAACGAAATCGGCCGGCGGCGCGACTACTACCCGGTGGCGGGTGGGCGTGAAGATGCGCTGGTGATGGCCTGTACCCTGCTGGAAGACTGACTGGCGTGTAGCCCGTCAGGCGGGTTTGCAAAACGGGCTGAGCGCACATAGGATGAACCCCGACTACGAAGACAGCAGAAAATTTGTCGGCGGTGCTGCGTAGACCCTGGCAGCCAGGGTCATATGAAGGGAATTCGCAGGCGCATGGGTTGTTCCGCTTCAGTGCGGAAGACTTGCCTTCGAGGCCGTCCTTCCTCCGTAGTCATGAAATATTCCGAATCTTGGCCTCCGTCGCGTGATACGCCGTGACGGGGGCCAAGTACGTTTTACCTCCCTCGCTACAGACTTTCACGACGGCCACGGCGTAGTAGCTACCTGTGCCGATCATCACCTTGCGGCCCGTGTTGAACAGGATGCCTTGGGCATGCTTGGGCTTGTTGAGCCCGACTTGGCTGTAGGCGCTATAGGCGCTGACTAGAATCTGCAAGGTCTCCTGCGCAGTGCATCGGTCCTTCGTTGCCCTCGCGTGCAAAGGATGTGCGATGGCTTGTAGATCGACTCGAATACCTCGGCACTGTGGCGTCGGCCAGCTCATTTGTTTGCAGATACGACGAATACGGTCGAATTGCTTTTTGGTCAGCAGGTAAGTGAACTCGGCTGCCTGCTGTGCTTGATGCAGAGAAACGCCTGCGTCCTGCAGGGCGACTACCTGGTCCAGCAATCTGCTGAATGCCTCGGCGAGGCTTTCGTCTCCCAATTGGGTAGGCGTTTTGTGCATGGCCGACTTCCTGTCGTTTGCAAAAACGAAGAAACCGGCACAAGGCCGGTTTCTTCACCCCGATAGCCAATGAAACGAGTCATTGTGGGGCTGTGCGCAGGACGGATTATGTCGTGTGCAAGAGGGGCATCAAAGCGCCGAGTCCACCCCATTCGTTTCCAAAGGTTTACGCAAATCCCGCAAACTGCGCGTCACCGTTCCGGTATTGCACTTGGCTGCCGCCTGCTCCGGCGTCATGTTGCGGATGGTGCGGTAGAACAGCTCGCAGGTCTGCTTCTTCTGGGTTACCTGCCACTTGGTGCTGCAAGCATCCAGGGTGAGCTTGGCGTCGGCCTGCGGGTTGCGGCCCATGCCGGCCTGCCAGCAGGCGGCGGAGAGGTCCTGGCCCATCATCTTCAGGCCGGCGGCGTCGGCCTTGTCCTGGTCGCCGCCGTAGCTTTTCGGGTCGGCGGCGTACCAGATAGCGCTGGGGTGGTTGGCGCCCAGCACGGGCACCTTGGTGCCATCGGCTTCGGGGGTGATGCTGACCAGGCCCAGCACGTTCACCTTCGGCCCGTACTGCTGCTGGATCCAGGCGCGCACCGGTGCGCCGAAGGCGACCATCGGCAGCGCTTGGCCGGCATGGGTGACGGTCATCTGTTTGACCATGCTCACCTGGTAGTCGTGGAAATAGTCGTAGACCCCTTCGAGGGCCTTGCCGGCATCGGACGGCGCGGCGATCGGCGCGATATCGACGATGGTCTGGTAGGCCGGGGTCTGGCTGGCGTCGATGCCGTTGTAGGTGAGCAGGTCTGCCCAGCGGTCGGTGGTGTTGGACTTCAGGTAGTCCTGGTAGCGGGTCAGCGAGTAGTCCGGCGGGAAGTGCAGCAGCTCGATGCTGCGGCGGTTCTCCAGGGCCATGCCCAGCGGCAGGAACAGGTACCAGTTGTAGTCCCAGCCGCCTTTCTGGTTGAGGCGGGTGGCGCCTTGGTAGGCCAGCTCACCGCTGTCGAGCAGCTTGCGCAAAGGCTCGGTATAGCCGCTCGGCACGCCCGTGATGCTGGCGTGCAACTTGTGATTGTCGCGGCTCACCGTGACCTTGGCGTTGGCATAGCCGTCGCGTTGCACGCTCTGGGTGAGGTAGTGCTCGACGGTTTTTTCCAAGGTCCAGTCGCGGTAGCAGATCACGTTGCAGTTGTTGGGGTAGGCGAACAGCCGAGTGACACGCTGGGTGTCGCCCAGGTCTATCTGCGCGTCGGCCAGTGCCAGGCCGCTGAAGGCGAGGGCGGCCAGGCCCGATAGAGCAATCTTGTGCATGCTTAACTCCATGTCAGTGGCCGCCAGGACGGCGGGCGCGCCCATGGTGGATGAAGAGGTGGGGCGATGAAAAGCGGCAAGGCATGGCTATTGGCGGGGGCGCTTTCCTGCATGGGCGTAGCCCAGGCCGACGAGCGCGATGTGTGGATGTTCGCCCAATGGGCGGGGGATCACGAAAACCGCAGGTTCCGGGAAATGCTGGTGGATGCGCGGTTGTACGGGGTGGTGCCGATCCATCAGCTGCTGCGCTCGGCCTCGGACTGGCGCCAGTGCCGCGCCTCGCCGTTCGCGGTGCCGCCGGCGAGCCACTGGCCGGCGGTGCGCTCGACGCTGTCACTGATCAAGACGCTGGATGAGCAGGGCATCCTGCGCCAGTTCGAGGTGGTCTCGGCCTATCGCGATCCGAGCCTCAATGCCTGTGCCGGCGGTGCGCCGAGCAGTGCCCATATGCGCGCCTTCGCCGTAGACCTGCTGCTGCCGGCCTGGGCCGACCCTAATCCGTTGTGCCAGTTCTGGCAGCAGCATGGAGAAGCCTGGAGCATGGGGCTGGGTCGTTATCCGTCAGGGCGTATCCATATCGATACCGCCGGTTACCGCACCTGGGGCGGTGATGGTGGTGCCGGGTCATCGTTCTGCAGCAAGCCGAGGTGAGCCAGGTGCGCCTGGCATTCGGCGCCGACCCACTGCGCGAAGCGCTGGCGCTTGCTGCCGTCGTCCAAAGGGTGCGGGCTGAGCAGATGGTAGCTGGAGCCGTCGCGCAGGAAGCCGAAGGGCGCTTGTAGCTGGCCGTTGTCCAGCTCGTCGCCGACCATCAGCGCCGAGGCCATGGCCAGCCCCAAGCCGGCGCTGGCAGCCTGGATCGACAGGTAGAAGTGTTCGAAGTCGCTGCGCTCCTGGTGTTCGGCAGGGTGGCCGCTCAGGCGCAGCCAGGTCGACCAGGCATCCGGGCGCGTCTTGCTGTGGAGCAGGCGCTGGCCTTCGAAGCCCGCGGCGGCCACCGGGCCGATCCATTCATCGCAGATCTTCAGGCTGTGCAGCCGGCGGTCCCAGTGGAAGTCGTCCCGGCGCAGGGCCATGTCCACGCCTGCGCGGGCGAAATCCACCGGGCCGCCCGCCGCCACCAGGTGCAGTTGCAGGTCAGGGTGCGCGGTGTGCAAGCGCGGCAGGCGCGGGATCAGCCAGCGCATGGCGATGGTCGGTTCGCAGGAGACCACCAGCACGTTATCGTCGGTTTGCTGCTGCAGGCGCTGCACAGTGCCTTCCAGTTGCTCGAAGATCGCTTGGGTGGTGCCATGCAGCTCGCGGCCGGCGCGGGTCAGGAACACCGCTCGGTTGCGCCGCTCGAACAGCTCTACCCCAAGGCTTTCCTCCAGCAGGCGTACCTGACGGCTGACGGCGCCGTGGGTGACGTGCAGTTGCTCGGCGGCGCGCACGAAGCTTTCGCTGCGGGCGGCGAGGTCGAAGTATCGAAAGGCTGTCAGTGGGGGCAGTTTCATGTGCTGTCCTGTGCCGGCGCTATCGCGGGGCAAGCCCGCTCCCACGAAGTGCAGCATCCGGTCGACTCAATGCTAATAGGTGAGAAAAACTAGCAGATTAATGTCACTTTAAATCGATTTTTACTCGTTCAAGGCAACAGGATAATCCCATCTTCTGTGAACTTTCATCGAGGAAACCTGTTCGTGAACGAACTTATCGCCGTCGCTCTCTTCACCCTTCTGGCCGTCATCAGCCCGGGCGCCGACTTCGCCATGGTCACCCGCAGCAGTTATGCACAGGGCCGCAAGTCAGGCCTGGCTGCTGCGCTGGGTATCGCCCTGGGGGTGCAGGTGCATGTGCTGTACACCGTGCTCGGTATCGCCGTGATCATCAGCCACAGCCCGGTGCTGTTCCTGGCGATGAAGGTGGTGGGGGCGGCTTACCTGGTGTACCTGGGCTACAAGTCGCTGACCAATACCACGCGCATCACCCTGGGAGCTGTGCAGGATGGCGGTGACGACGGTGTGATCAAGGCGCTGCGCACGGGCTTTCTCACCAATGCGCTCAACCCCAAGACCATGCTCTTCGTGGTCAGTGCCTACACCCAGGTGGTTCAGCCTGGCAGCCCGCTGGCGCTGGACTTCGCCTATGGGGCGTTCATGTCGCTCGCGCACTGGGCGTGGTTCAGCCTGGTGGCGATATTCTTCTCCAGTGCAGGACTGCGAGCTGCGATGATCGAGCGCCAGCGCATCGTCGATCGAGTGATCGGCGTGGCTTTGATCGGCCTTGGGTTGGCCGTCGTGGTGGCGGGGGTGAGGTAGCTTTTTCGCGGGCAAAGAAAAAGGGCTTATCTTTCGATAAGCCCTTTTAAAAGGTGGTGGCTACACAGGGACTTGAACCCCGGACCCCAGCATTATGAATGCTATGCTCTAACCAACTGAGCTATGTAGCCAACTTGGCGCGCATTATTAGCTCGAATCGCAATCCTGTCAACAACGTTTTTAAAAAAAATTGCCAACCTTTCAAAAACTTAGCCGGGAAGCTCGCTTCAACGGACGATCAGCCCTTGGCCAAGCACGTTGTACAGGCGCAGTTGCTGGTCGCGGGCAAGCTGTTCCAGGCTCAGCAAAGGGTGATCAAGGTCGAAATTGCCACTCACCCGCCGCTGGCCGGTCTCTTCATCCAGTAGCCACACGCGTTGCCCCTGATAGGCCGCCAGGCGTTCAAGCACCTCGGCCAGGGGTCTTTGGCTAACCTGCAAACGGCCACTGCGCCAGGCACCGGCGGCCTTGCCGTCGATCTTCTCCACCGGGTTGATGTAGCTGTCGGTGAAGGTCACCCGCTCCCCGGCACTGACCATGCGCTGGTCGCCGCCCAGCAGGACGGCGGCCTTGCCACTCGATACCAGCAGTTCGTCATGGTCGCTGTAGCGAGTAATCTGCAGGCGGGTGCCGAACACCTGGATACGTGCATCGTCCACCTGCACTTCCAGGGCCCGGCCATCGAGCATCACTTCCAGGGATATCTGGCCCTGCACCAGGTGCAGTCGGCGGGTGCGATCGCGCAAGTCGACGTTGATCGCGCTGGCGCTGTCCAGGTGCAGGGTCGAGCCATCGGCCAGGCGCACGCTGCGCCGTTCGCCACTGCCGGTGTGCAGCTCGCTGGCCAGGCGCTGCATGTGTGGCCAGAAGAGCCACGCCAGGGTCGCCAGCAGCAGCAGGAACATCAACCCCAGATACAACCCGCTGCGGCTGCGGCGGGCATTGGCGACCCGCGGCCGTGGCCGGGCAGCCGGCACCTGCAGTTGCTGCCAGTAAGCTTCGAGCTGGGCATAGGCCCGGGCATTGAGTGGGTCCTGGCACCAGAGGGCGAAGGCCTGACGCAGCGCGTCGTCACAGCCGGGCTGGCGCAGGCGAGCGAACCAGTCCAAGGCTTCCTGCTCGGGGTCGGGCTGTGGCTGCAAGGCGGGCATCGGGCTCATGGGAGGGTTCTATTCGCAAGGGCAGGGCGGTTTTGCCCAGCGTTTACGGGAGGTGAGGCCTGAGGATGCTAAATATATTGAGAACCATTTACAAGTACGTTACGTCAGGAAGCGCTCCTGGAAAAAATAAAAAGGTAGCTTCGTATCTATTTGTTTCATGATAATCGGATCCCATCCTGCGCACGGACATCCAGCCCATGGCCACCAGCAGCACCCAAACCGCCAGCGCCAGCAGCACGGCCAGCCAGGCCAACCCGCTGGTGATGCGCATCATCACCTTCTGCGCCCTGGCGCACCTGATCAACGACCTGATCCAGTCGGTGCTACCGGCCATCTACCCGATGCTCAAGGCCAACTACGACCTGAGCTTCGCCCAGATCGGCCTGATTACCCTGACCTTCCAGGTCACCGCCTCGCTGCTGCAGCCCTGGGTGGGTTTCTTCACCGACAAGCGGCCGACGCCGAACCTGCTGCCCCTGGGCACCCTGTGCACCCTGGTGGGCATCGTCATGCTGGCGTTCGTCGGCAGCTTCCCGATGATCCTGCTGGCCTCGGCGCTGGTGGGCATCGGCTCGTCGACCTTCCACCCGGAAACCTCGCGCATTGCCCGGCTGGCCTCGGGCGGGCGCTTCGGCCTGGCCCAGTCGACCTTCCAGGTCGGCGGCAACGCCGGTTCCGCGTTCGGCCCGCTGCTGGCGGCGGCCATCGTCATCCCGTTTGGCCAGAGCCACGTGGCCTGGTTTGGCGTGGCCGGGCTGCTGTTCTTCGCCGTCACCCTGATGCTGCGCCGCTGGTACAAGGAACACCTCAACCAGGCCAAGGCGCGCAAGGCGGTGCAGGCCACCCATGGCATCTCGCGCCAACGGGTGATGATGGCGCTGCTGGTGCTGGGCCTGCTGGTGTTCTCCAAGTACTTCTACATGGCCAGCTTCACCAGCTACTTCACCTTCTACCTGATCGAGAAGTTCCAGCTGTCTGTGGCCAGCTCCCAACTGCACCTGTTCCTGTTCCTTGGCGCGGTGGCCGCCGGCACCTTCTTCGGCGGGCCGATCGGCGACCGTATCGGGCGCAAGGCGGTGATCTGGTTCTCGATCCTGGGCGTGGCGCCGTTCACCCTGGCGCTGCCCTATGCCGACCTGTTCTGGACTACCGTGCTCAGCGTGGTGATCGGCTTCATCCTCGCCTCGGCGTTCTCGGCGATCGTGGTGTATGCCCAGGAACTGGTGCCGGGCAATGTCGGGATGATCGCCGGGATCTTCTTCGGCTTGATGTTCGGCTTCGGCGGCATCGGCGCGGCGCTGCTGGGGTACGTGGCCGACCTGCGTGGCATCGAGTATGTGTACGGGGTGTGCTCGTACTTGCCGTTGTTCGGGTTGTTGGCGGTGTTCCTGCCGTCTACCGGTAAACGCTGAAAGCCATCGCGGGGCAAGCCCGCTCCCACGACGATCGACTTCCACGGCGTGGGAGCGGGCTTGCCCCGCGATTGACGGAACGACCACCCCTGGCCTAGAGTGCCGCCTCCATTCTTCCACCTGCGTAGTTCAAGCGATGCGCCGTACCGATGTCTTCAGCTCCCCCCGCCAGCCTGTCGCCCCGACAGCGCGCCGCGCGTGGCCGAGCGACACGGTGCTCAAGCGTCGGCGCAGCGTGCTGTTTGCCTTCACCTTCTCGCCACACCTTGCCCTGAACTGATTCACGCCCCTGCGTTGCGCGCCTTACCCGGCGTGACGGCGGGCGTTTGCGTTCGATCATTTTTCAGTGGATTCAACTGCCGGCCAGGGCCATAGCCCCTGCGCGCCGGCGGGCAAGGAGTGGTACATGAACATGCGTTTGTTGGCGGGCCTGTTGTTCGCCGTGTCGGTGGTGGGTTTCAGCCTTGGGGCGAGCCTGCCGCTGGTGTCGTTGCGCCTGCACGAGGCCGGGGCGGGAACCCTGGAGATCGGCATCATTTCGGCGATCCCCGCGGCGGGCATGATGCTCTCGGCGTTCATGGTCGATGCCTGCTGCAAACACCTGACTCGGCGCACCATCTACCTGCTCAGCTTCAGCCTGTGCACCCTGAGCATCGCCCTGCTGGAGTGGGCCTTCGACTCGATGCTGTGGCTGGCGCTGCTGCGCCTGGGCCTGGGCATCGGCATGGGCATCGCGATCATCCTCGGCGAGTCGTGGGTCAACGAGCTGTGCCCGGACCACAACCGCGGCAAGATCATGGCCCTGTACGCCACCAGCTTCACCGGCTTCCAGGTGCTGGGCCCGGCGCTGCTGGCGCTGCTCGGCGCCGACAGCCCGTGGCTCACCTACATCGTCACCGCCTGCTATGGCCTGGCCCTGCTGTGCATCCTGTTCACCGTGCCCAACGACCATGTCGAACACGAGGAAGGCGAGAAGAGCTTCGGCCTGGCCGGCTTCTTCCGCGTCGCCCCGGCGCTGTGCATGGCGGTGCTGTTCTTCTCGTTCTTCGATGCCGTGGTGCTGTCGCTGCTGCCGGTGTATGCCACCAGCCATGGTTTTGCCGTGGGCGTGGCGGCGTTGATGGTGACCGTGGTGTTCGCCGGCGACATGATTTTCCAGTTGCCCCTGGGCTGGCTGGCCGACCGGGTCGAGCGTACCGGGCTGCACCTGGTGTGCGGGCTGGTGGCGATGAGCATCGGCATCGGCTTGCCGTGGCTGCTGCAGATGACCTGGCTGCTGTGGCCGCTGCTGGTGGTGCTGGGCGCCGTGGCGGGGGGCATCTATACCCTGGCGCTGGTGCTGATCGGCCAGCGCTTCAAAGGGCAGGACCTGGTCACGGCCAATGCCAGTGTCGGCTTGCTGTGGGGCGTGGGTAGCCTGGTCGGGCCGCTGGTCAGTGGCGCGGCGATGGATGTGGCGCCCCATGGCTTGCCCATGGCGCTGGCGCTGATGGCCGGGCTGTTCGTGTGCTTTGCCCGGCAGGCGTATCGGCGGGTGGGGCGGTTGGAGGCAGTGGCGGACTGATCCTCTTGTGCCGGCCTCTTCGCGGCTGAAGCCGCTCCCACAGGATATGCGCAGGCCCTGTGGGAGCGGCTTTAGCCGCGAATACGATCGCTCAGGCAGCGCAAGTCAGAATGTACCGCGCAAGGTCACCGACACATTGCGCGGATCACCCCAGTAATACCCGGTCGGCGTCGGCGCCACCTGGCGGTAGTACTTCTTGTCGAACAGGTTATTGGCGTTCAACTGCAGCGAATAGTTGTCGTTGAAGCGGTAGTTGACCATCGCGTTGTACACCGCATAGCCCGACTGCGCGGCCTCGGCGGTGCCGCTGCGGTTGTAGATGTCGCTTTGCGCCTGCACCCCGCCACCCACGGTCCAGGCCTGCAGCTCGCCCGGCAGGCGGTAGCTGGTGAACAGGCGCAACAGGCGCTTGGGGTCGGTGGTGCGGATCGGGTTGCCGTTGTTGCCCGTGGTGTCCTTCAGGTATTCGGTGGTGTTGTAGGTGTAGCCACCGCTGAGGTTCCAGCCTGGCAGCACTTCGCCGGAGATCTCCAGCTCGAAGCCCTGGCTGCGGTTCTTGCCCGCGGCCACCTTGCAGTAGCCGCTGGTGTAGTTGGGCAGGCACGGGTTGGGGCCGCTGAGGTCGTCCAGCGCGTTGCCCACCTGGTAGATGCGGAAGAACGCCAGCGAGGTGTTCAGGCGCCCGTCGTAGAACTCGCCCTTGATCCCGGTCTCGTAGGCTTCGCCGGTCACAGGTTCGAGCACCGAGCCTGCGGCGTCGGTGTTGGTCTGCGGGTTGAAGATCTCGGTGTAGCTGGCGTAGGTGCTGAAGTTGTCGTTCAGGTCGTAGATCAGCGCGGCGTACGGCACGATCTTGTTGTCGACGCTGAATTTGCCATTGGCCTTGCTGTTGTTTTCCTGCTCGTAGTCATACCAGTTGGCGCGCGCGCCGATGATCGCGGTGAGCGGATCGGCCAGGGAGATGCGCCAGGTGGCGTAGGCCCCTTCCTGGGTGGTGCGGGTGCGCACCGGGTGGGCGGTGATGTTGATGTCGGGGTTGGCCAGGCTGGTTTTCGGGTCCCAGGTGCGGGTATCGAACACCCCGGAGGTCACGAAGTTGGTGGCTGAGGCATAGGAGTCGTTGCGGATGCGCTCCACGCCGAGCATCAGCTCGTGGCTGCGCCCGAGCAGGTCGAACGGGCCGTTGAGCGTGGCGCTTAGGTTGTTCTGCAGGCTCTCGCCGCCATCGCCCTCGGTGACCTGGTAGTTCATCAGGTAAGGGTTGCGGCTGGGGTTGGCGGCCCCGGTGGCGCGGGTGAAGTAGGTCTGCTTGAAGCCGTTGTCGTCCAGCTCGAAGTGGGTGCGCTGGGCCATCAGCTTGAGGGTCCAGTCGTTGTCGAAACGGTGCTCGAGCTCGGCGAACGTCTGCAGGTTGCTGCGGTTCCAGCGGTTCCAGTCGGCGCCCAGGTAGGTGCTGCGGCCAAACGGCAATGGCGAGCCGTCGTAGTCGGCGGGCAGGTTGCCCCAGGCGCCCGTGGCGTCGAGCTGGGTCCATTCAAGGCCGGTGGTCAGGGTGGTGCTGTCGTTCAGGTCGAACGCCATCACCCCGTACAGCACGTCCTTGCGCTCCTGGCGCGACGCCTGGAAGTGGTCTTTCTCGTCGTGCACCGCGATCACCCGGCCGCGCACGTTGCCGGTCTCGGTTAGCGGCCCGGAGATATCGGCGACATAGCGCTGGGCATCCCAGGTGCCCAGGGTGACACTGCCTTCGCCCTGGAATTCGTAGGTAGGGCGCTTGCGCACCAGGTTGACGGTGCCCGACGGGTTGCCGGCGCCACGCAGCATGCCGGTGGCGCCCCGCAGGATCTCGGCGCGGTCGATGATCGCCGAGTCGCTCTGGATGAACGAACCGCCGCCGCTGCTCTGCACCACGGTAGCGCCGTCGTACTGGATCGCGTCGATCGCATAACCGCGGGCGAAGTACTGCACCCGCTCGCTGTCGGTGAGGTTGACCACCACCCCCGGGGTCTGCTCCAGCAGGTTGGTGAGGTTGGTGATGTTCTGATCGTCGATACGCTGGCGGGTGACCACGGTGACCGACTGTGGGGTGTGGCGGATGCTCTGTGGGGCCTTGCCGATGGTCACCGCGCCGGTGGTGTAGGAACCGCTGTGCTCGGTGGTTTCACCCAGGCGGTTGCTGGAGATGCTGGTGGCGCCCAACTGCAAGGCATCACCGGCGTCCAGGGCAGGGATCAGCAAGAAACTCTGCTCGCTTTGCTGCTGCATCTGCACGTCACTGCCATGCAGCAGGATCTGCAGGGCCTGGGCATTGTCATAGTGGCCGCGCACGCCGTTGGTGGTCCTGCCCTTCAGGCTGTCGGCGTCGAACGACAGGTTAAGCCCGCCCTGGCGCGCCATCTGGTCCAGCGCGACGGCCAGCGGGCCGGCCGGGATGTTCCAGTCGCGTTGCTGGCTCTGGCTGGCCGGCGCGGCGCTGGCCTGTACCGGCAGCAGGCCGACGGTGGCCAGGCCAAGGCCGAGGGCGGCGCCGCGTATGGCGTTGCGCAGGGTGTCGTTGCGGGGGGCACACGGGCGAATCATGAAGCGCTCCTGAAGGTTGTGAAGACCACTTTGCGGGCTTTGCTCCTTCAGGCCGGACGAGAATGAGATTTCACCTCATTTATTTTCACGATTTTTTCACGCGGCATCGATGCTCACCCAGTAACGCGTGCGGTAGTCGATGCGCACCGGCAGGTTGCGCGCGATCAGCAGCAGGATCTGATCGGTATCGGCCAGTTGGTAGGTGCCGGACACCTTCAACTCGGCCACCGTCGGCGCGCAGCGCAGCAGGCCCGGGCGGTAGCGCGACAGTTCGGCGACGAACTCGCCCAGCGGCATCTGCTGCACGCTGAGCACGCCATCGGTCCAGCCCCACGGGTCGCCGTGCAGCCTGGCCGGTTGATAGCTGCCCGCCGCCAGCACCTGCACCACCTCACCGGGTTTGACCTGATGGGCTGCGGCAGAGCCGGGGAACAGCGTCACGTCGCCCCGCCGTACTGCCAGCAGCAGGCCCCGGGCGTTCTCGCGCAGCAGCAGTTGGCCGCCCTGGGTGGCCAGGGCGGCCAAGGGGGTGGCGATACGGAACGGGCGATTGTCGCTGCCATTGCTGTCCAGGCTGACCTCGCCACGTACCAGTGTCAGCTGGCGCAGGTCGGCGCTGTAGCGCAGGTCGATGGCGCTGGCGGTGTTGAGGCGGATGCGGCTGCCGTCGCTGCCCTGCAGCTCGCGGCGCTCACCCGTGGCGGTGCTGCTGTCGGCCAGCAGTGCCGGTAGTCCCAGCGGCTCGCGCGCCGCCCAGCCAAGCGTGCCACCCAGCGCCAGTACCGACAGCAGCTTCAGGTGGTCACGACGGTTCATGCGTTGACGCTCGCTGCCTTCCAGGGTGCGACGGCTCAACTCCCCGGGCAGGCTGGCCAGTTCGTCACTCAGTTCGCTGACCCGCCGCCAGGCCTCGGCATGTTGCGGGTGGCTGGCCAGCCACAGCTGGAACTGTTGCTGGGTACGCGGGCCGGGGCTGTCGTAGCGCAGCTTCACCAGCCAGTCGATGGCCTGGTCGACCTGGGCTTGGGTGGGGTGCTGGTCAGAGGTCGGCATAGCGCAACCGATAGCAGACGCCCAGGGCCTTGGCCAGGTCGCGCTCGACCGTGGCCCGCGACACGTCCAGGCGCAGGGCGATCTGGGCCAGGGGCAGGCCGTCGAGCTGGGCCATGAGGAAGGCCTGGCGCGCGCGGGGTTTGAGGCTGTGCAGGGCGCTGTCGAGGCGTTCGAGGGTGTCGAGGATGACCAGGCGCTGTTCTTCGCTGGGCGCTTGCAGCTCCGGCAGGTTGGCCAGGCTTTCGAGGTAGGCTTTTTCCAGGGCGCGGCGGCGGAACTGGTCGATCATCAGGCCACGGGCAATGCTGCTCAAGTAGGCGCGCGGCGCTTTCAGCGGTGAACCCTGGCGCGCCTTGAGCAGGCGCACGAAGGTGTCCTGGGCGAGGTCGGCGGCGTTGTCCCGGCAACCGGTGCGGGCGCTGAGCCAGTTGCGCAACCAGCTGTGGTGATTGCGATAGAGCAGATCGACTTCGGCCGGTTGCAGCGTGTCAGGGATCTGCATCGTCTGGAGAGCCTTGCCCGGTTAATGTGATTGTGAATTGTTCTCAATTCTATGCGGGGCACGGCAGACAGATCAATGGTATGCCAACGATTCAATGCGCAAGATTGAGCGTTTCGCCGATGAGCGGTTGCGCTAGGCTGAAGTCTTTCAGCCTGTTCGAGCCCCCCGATGATCCTTGCAGACCTTACGCCCCGTGCCTTCACGGCCGCCGCCGAGTTTCTGGCTGGGCAGGATCCGGACTGGTCGCGGCACATTGCCGCAACCGGCCCCTGCCTGCATGCCGCCACCCCAGGGCGTGAACCCTATGAAGCGCTGGTGCGGGCAATTGCCTACCAGCAGCTGCATGCGCGGGCGGCAGAGGCGATTCTTGGGCGATTGCTGGCGTTGTTTCCCGGGCAGTGCTTTCCTGCGCCCGAGCAATTATTGCGGGTCACGCCGGAGGCGATGCGGGCCTGTGGTTTTTCCGCCAGCAAGGCCGCGACCCTGCAGGGCATCGCCCAGGCCAGCCTGGACGGCATCGTGCCCAGCCGCGACGAAGCGCTGACCCTGGCCGACGATGCACTGATCGCGCGCCTGGTAACGCTGCGCGGGGTGGGGCGCTGGACGGTGGAGATGCTGCTGATCTACAGCCTGGAGCGCTCGGATATCCTGCCGGTGGATGACTTTGGCGTGCGCGAGGGGTATCGGCGGATGAAGGGCCTGGAGAAGGCGCCGACGCCTGCGCGGATGCGGGTGTTGGGAGAAGTGTGGAGCCCGTACCGGACGGTGGCGGCCTGGTATCTGTGGCGCGCATGACTGGCTATCGGCCCTATCGCGGGGCAAGCCCGCTCCCACGCCAGATCTCGATCTTTCGTGGGAGCGGGCTTGCCCCGCGATGAGGCCGGTGTAATCACCGCAAGAATCGGAGTTCGCCGCTCCGCCTGTCCAGGCAAGGTAACTGCAGCGAATCAAAGGAGCGACGCCATGATCCTCGTCCCCAGCTACACCACCGACGCCGAGCGCTGGCACGCCGTGCAAACCCGCGACAGCGCAGCCACCGGCCACTTCGTCTACGCCGTGCGCACCACCGGCGTGTACTGCCAGCCGGCCTGCTCGTCGCGCCTGGCCAAACGCCAGAACGTCGAGTTCTTCAATGACGCCCGGCAAGCCGAGGTGGCCGGTTACCGTGCCTGCAAACGTTGTGCAGGTGGCACCCACGCAGTACGCCGCAGCGAAGTGGTGGCCCGCGCCTGCCGCCTGATCGAAGCCAGCGACACGGCACCCAACCTCGAGCAACTGGGCGCCGATCTGAACCTCAGCCCCTTTCATCTGCACCGCCTGTTCAAGGCCGAAACCGGTCTTACCCCCAAGGCCTATGCCTCAGCCTACCGCGCCCGACGCCTGCGCGAGGGGCTGGAAGCTGCCGGCAGTGTCACCGAAGCCATCTATGACGCCGGCTACAACTCCAACAGCCGCTTCTATGAAAGTGCCGCCGAGCGCCTGGGCATGCGCCCCCGTGAGTACCGGGCCGGCGGGCAGGGCGCGACCATCCGCTTTGCCCTCGCCCAGTGTTCACTGGGGGCGATCCTGGTGGCGCAGAGCGAGCGCGGTATCTGCGCGATCCTGTTGGGCGATGAACCCGAGCCGTTGCTCCAGGACCTGCAGGACAAATTCCCCAAGGCCCACCTGATCGGTGGCGATGACGCCTTCGAGCGCCTGGTCGCCGAGGTGATCGGCTTTGTCGAAGCCCCTGCGCTGGGCCTGGCGCTGCCATTGGATGTGCAGGGCACGGCGTTCCAGGAGCGGGTCTGGCAGGCCTTGCGCGAAGTGCCGGCGGGCAGCCGGGTCAGCTACACCGACATCGCCGAGCGCATCGGCGCGCCCAAGGCCGTGCGCGCCGTGGCCCAGGCCTGCGCGGCCAACACGATCGCGGTGGCCATCCCTTGCCACCGCGTGGTGCGCCGCGATGGCGACCTCAGCGGTTACCGTTGGGGGGTGGAACGCAAACGCCAGCTGCTGGCCCGAGAAACGGCACCCTCCTGAGCGGCCGGACCGCGTAGAATTCACGCCCTGTCGAGTTGTATAGAGGAACATTCGATGAGGCGTGTCAGCCTTGACCGATTCTATGTGGGGATTTTGGCCCTACTGCTGTGGGTGGCCGTACCCGCCTGGGCTGCCCCAGTCACCCCGGTGTCGCGGCTGGCCGTGGCCGAACAGCAGGTGCTGGACGAGAACGCTGGCCTGGAAGAGCTGAGCGAACGGCTCGACCAGATCCGCCAGGGCGTCACCAGCAACGCCAACGACGACCTGCTCGCGCAGTTGCGCCAGTCGGCTCTGCAAGTGCAGCGTCAGGCTGATGTACTGGTCACCGCGCGTACCGCTGATGTGCAGCGCCTGGACGACCAGCTCAATGTGCTTGGCCCGCCGATGCCGGAAGAGGCCGAGAGCCTGACCCGCCAGCGCAAGCAACTGACCGATCAGAAGAACGCGGTGCTTGCCGAGCAGAAGGACACCACCGCGCTGGCCCAGTCGGCCCGTGACCTGTCCACGCAGATCGTCAACCTGCGCCGCAGCCTGTTCAACTCGCAGATCACCAGCCGCGCCGCCAGCCCGCTGAGCCCGGCGTTCTGGTCGAGCCTGATTCGTCCCACCGATGACGACGTGGCCCGCCTGCGCGACCTGCGCGCAGAGGCTGCCGACGCCATGGCCAGCGCGTTCAGCGCCGAGCACCGTTGGTTGTTCATCAGCGCCCTGGTGGCCGCAGTGCTGGTCTGGACCCTGGTGCGCCGGGTGCTCGAACGGTTGCTGGCTGACGCCATGGTGCGCTGGCTGCCCGTAGGCCGGCTGCGCCGCAGCGCTCTGGCCGTGAGCGTCAGCCTGGCGACCCTGGGCACCATCTCCGGCTCGGTGTCGTTGCTGCGCTGGGGCCTGGAAAGCAGCGCGGAGCTGGGCACCGACCTGGCCAGCCTGACCAACCATGTCCTCGCCCTGGTGGTGTTCAGCGCCTTCATCTCGGGCCTGGGCCGCGCCATGCTGATGCTGCAGCGCCCGTCGTGGCGCCTGCCGCCGATTGCCGACGAGGTGGCCAGCGCCCTGGGCTGGTTCCCCAAGGTGCTGGCCCTGACGCTGATGGTGATGCTCACCATGGAACGCATCAACAGCGTGATCGGCACCAGCCTGGCGCTGACCCTGGCCACCAACGGCCTGACCGCGCTGGTGGTGTCGCTGCTGTTCGTGGCTGCGCTGGCGTGCTACCGCCGCGCCCGTCGCCAGCACGGCCTGGAACGCCCCAAAGGCCTGATCGGGCTGATCCCGTTCGTGATCGTGGTGTGGGTGGTGGCGATCCTGCTGACGCTGCTGGCCGGCTACCTGACGTTGGCCTACTTCCTCACCGCCAAGCTGCTGTGGATCAGCGTGGTCACCGTGTGTGCCTACCTGCTGGTCACGGTGTTCGGCGACCTCTGCGAAACCTTGCTTTCGCCACGCCAGCCCGGTGGCCTGGCGCTGGCTTCGGCGTTGGGCCTGCAACAGCGCCACCAGGCCCAGGCCAGCACCATCCTGGCCGGTATCGGCCGCACGGTGCTGCTGTTCGCCGCCGCCTTGCTGGTATTCATGCCTTCGGGTACCAGCCCGGGTGAGCTGCTGCTGAGCCTGGCCGACTGGGACGGCACCGGCGGCAAGGTGCTCGGCAACCTGAATATCGTGCCTCAGGACATCCTGATGGCCGTGGCCATCTTCATCGGTGGCTGGTTCGCCATTCGTGTGGTCAAGCGCTGGCTCAGCGATCGCCTGCTGCCCGAAACCGACATGGACGCCGGCATGCGTGCCTCCCTGGTGACCCTGGTGGGTTACCTGGGCTTCCTGTTCCTGGCCATGCTGGTGATGTCCACCCTGCACATCAACCTGACCAGCCTGACCTGGGTGGTCAGTGCGCTGTCGGTAGGTATCGGTTTCGGCCTGCAGCAGATCGTGCAGAACTTCATCTCCGGCCTGATCCTGCTGACCGAGCGCCCGGTGAAAGTGGGCGACTGGGTCAGCCTGGCGGGTGTGGAGGGTGATATCCGCCGCATCAACGTGCGCGCCACCGAGATCCAGATGTCCGACCGCTCGACGGTGATCGTGCCCAACTCGCAGTTCATTTCGCAGAACGTGCGCAACGTGACCATGGCCAATGCCCTCGGGGTGGTCGGCATCACCCTCACGTTGCCGCTGGAGACCGACCCGGCCAAGGTGCGCGAAGTGTTGCTGGCGGCCTACCACGAGCATGAGTCGATCCTCGATGCGCCGGCTTGTTCGGTGACGTTCAAGGACCTGACCAGCAGTGGCATGGTGATTGGCGTAAGCGGTTACGTGGCCTCGCCGCGGCAGGTGTCGAGCACCCGCAGCGACCTGCTGTTCACCATCCTCGGGCGCCTGCGCGATGAAGGCATCGCCCTGTCCTCGCAGCAGACCATGGTGCTGGTGCAGGAGAATGGCCGACCGGCCGACGAGCCAGCGTGATGCTGTGCAAGCAACTGCCTTGTGTTGCTTGTGCTGGCCTCATCGCTGGCAAGTCGCAGCGGCGAACCGCAGCTCCCACAGGATTGAGGTAAGCCCGGTCGAGGTGGGAGCCGGCTTGCCGGCGAAAGGGGCGCAAGGCGCCCCCTGGCCATTCAGTGCTGCTTGGCGCGCCTGATGCGCAGCAAGATCACCAGCAACACCAGCAGCACCGGCGGCGCCATCCCCAGCAACGCCTCCCGCGCCGCCAGCCCCGCGCCCAGCACATTCAGCCCGCCATACAGCAACTTGAACAGGTTCAGCAGGTAGTAGGTGATCGCAATGATCGACAAGCCTTCCACCGCCCGCTGGATCTTCACCTGGGCATCGGCCCGGGCATTGAGGCTTTGCAGGATCCCGGCATTCTGCTCTTCCATTTCCACCTGCACCCGCGCCTGCAACAGGTCGCCGAGGTTGGCCACGTTCTTCGCCAGTTGCTCCAGGCGCTGCTCGGTGGCCGCGCAGTAGCGCACGGTCGGCTTGAAGCGCCGCTCGATGAACACCCCCAGGCGCTGGCAATCACCCACATGGCTTTCGCGCAATTCGCCCAGGCGCTCGAACACCAGTTGCGCATAGGCCTGGGTGGCACCGAAGCGGTGGCGGGTCTTCACCGTGCGGCTGACCACCTGGCGCGACAGCAGGGCGATGGCTTCGAGCAACGCCTTGGAGTCATGCCCGGCGGCGCTGGCGCCGCGTTCGGACAGGCTCACCAGGGTCTTGTCGAAGGTGTCCAGCTCGTGGCTCAGGGTTTTCGCCGTGTCCAGGGTCAGCGAGGCCATCATGCGGTAGGTCTCGATCTCCAGCAGGCGGCGGATCATGCGGCCCTGGCGGTAAGCATTGAGGCGGCGGTTGATGAACAGGAAGCGGTTGCTGCCGTCGGCGGTCAGGCGGAAGTCGCTCCATACCGCGGCATCGCCGCCGCCGACGCAAGAACCGCAGGGGTCCTTGAAGCCGTAGCGAGTGAGGTCCAGGCCCTGTTCATCGCGCACCAGCACCTGCACCGCGTTGATCACCTGCGCCGCCTGCGGGGCGATGGCTTTGGCCAGCACTTCTGGCAGCGCCTGCCAGTCGCTGTCGCTGCTGGCGCAGGGCACGACCAGGGTCAGGGTGAAGAACTCGGTATGCCGCTCCCATTTGAACGGATGGCCGTCGAGCTGGGTGATGCCCTGGGCCGCGTACGGGTCGGGCGCTTCGGGGCAGCAGCGTTGCAGCAGCGACTGGCAGGCCGCGTCGCCGCCGAGCAGGGCGAGGTGGAAGACATGGGCCGGGCCGTCGAAATACAGCGACGGGCGGGCGTGCAGTTCATTGTGCAGGGCGGTGCGTTGAGGGTGCATGGAAGGCTGGCCTGGTGTTGTGGTTATGGGGCTACCAGGAGGTGGGACTTTGCGGGGCGGGGGAAAAGTCACGGGGGAGATGGATGATTGGGTGAGGGCTCCTAAGCGATGCGCCGCGTGGGCGGCGCTCGATCTCAAGAGCGCTGCAAGGCATTCGCCCTGCACCCTACACCCTGTAGCCGTGACGCAGTTGAAGCAACTGGTTCCAATCTCAGAATGTCCTGACGTGCAAGCCAAAGCGAGCAAGGTCAATCTAAGCCTCGACATGAGCAGTCTAAGCGTAACGTAAATTGATATCTGGCTATACATTTGCGTTACGCCGGAGTAGCCTTTGTCTGATCGATATCCTTCGTCGATTCAGTGCCCCGTGGGATGGGCTGGGAGTCACCAATGAGCGATTTACAGATCAAGGATCGGAGCAAGGCCGTACCGTTGAACATGAGAGTGGCCGAGCATCGCAGAGACCTCATCGATGCCGCCGTGGAGATTGTGGGCGGTGACCGCACCAGCTTCGTGCTCGATGCGGCTTGCCGACGTGCTGAGGAAGTACTGATGGAGCGTCGGTTGTTCCTGCTTGATGACGAAGCCTTCGACCAATTCACCCAGGCGCTTGAAGACAGCCCCATCAGGAGCAATGAATGCGTGAAGAAGCTGTTGGCAAGGCCGAAGCGCTGGAGCTGAGCGCTCCGCAGAAGCTCGAAGCCTTTCATGAGCTAGGTCAGTTCGACTGTGGAGAGGCGTCGATCAATGGCTACCTCCGTGAAAAGGCTTACAAGGCGCAGATAGCGAAGCACGCGGTGGTGTATGTCACCTGCTTCAAGGGCACGTCGATTGTGGCCGGTTACTACACGCTTTCGACGGGGTCTGTGGCGCGTGCTCATGGTTCTCCCGCAAGTGTGCGACGCAATGCCCCAATTGATTTGCCGGTGGTGGTACTGGGGCGAATGGGCGTAAGCCTGAGAGCTGCTGGGCAAGGGGTCGCCACGGACCTGTTGCAGGACGCTGTCGAGAGAGCTCTGGTTGCGTCCGAGATCGTCGGATGTGTTGCAATGATCGTGCACCCGCTTGATGAGCGTCTGGAGCGCTTCTATGCCAAAACTGCGGGGTTCACAGCCTGTCCACAGCTGTCACTGAAGACGATGATGCTTGCACTTCGGTGAGACTCGCCTGTCGGCTTAAAGCAAAAGGCCTTTCTGGGGCCCTGGGCACGAGGGCTGTTGACCGAGTGAGGGCCAGCAGGTGCCGGCCGCGGCCCTTGTAGCGCCTGTCAGATCGAGCGCCGCCTGCGCGGCGCATCGCTGGCAAGCCAGCTCCCACAGTTTGTTTAGGGCCAGTTACTTCAGCGGGGTCATCACTGTCCGCTTTGGTGGTACGACGGGGTTGCAGTGTGGGCGTTGCCGCCGCCCCACATGACTCAAGGCATGCACCAAGGCAGGCGCCGGTACTTTCACAGGACTCATTGGCCCGAAATAGATGTGGGAGCTGGCTTGCCAGCGATGCGCCGCGCGGGCGGCGCTCGATCTCATAGGCGCTGCAAGGCTCTCGCCGAACACCTGCCAGCCTCCCCGATCCCTCGAAAGGAACGCCTACCCAATCACCCCAAACACCGCGTCACATGCTTCACCGACAGATACCCCGACAACCCCCAAGGCCCGAGCTCGCGCCCAATCCCGCTGCCCTTGGTCCCGCCCCACGACGTCTCGACGAACACCGCCTGCACCGAGTTGATCCACACATGCCCCACCTCCAGCGCATCGGCCACGCGTTCGGCGCGTTCCAGGTCGGCGGAGCACACGGTGGCGACCAGCCCGAAGCGGCTGTCGTTGGCCTGCACAATGGCCTCGGCTTCCGTATCGAAGCGCCGTGCGCACAGCACCGGCCCGAAAATCTCCTCGGCCCACAGGCGGCTGCTCTCAGGCACGTCCACATACAGCGTCGGGCTGACGAACCAGCCGTCGCGGTCCAGCGCCTTGCCGCCGGCCAGGCACTTCAAGCCTTCCTCGCGGGCCTTGGCAAAGTAGCTGGCGACCTTGAGCCACTGCGCCTGGCTGGTCAGCGGCCCCATGTCCACTTCCTCATTCAGCGGGTTGCCGACGCGCAGCTTCTCCAGCGCCTCCTGCAACCGCGCCAGCAATGCATCGGCGATGCCGTCCTGCACCAGCAGGCGCGAGGTGGCCGAGCACATCTGCCCGGCGTTCCAGGTGATGCCGGCGACGATCCACTCCACGGCCTGGTCGACGTCGCAATCGTCGAACACCACGATGGCCGACTTACCGCCCAGCTCCAGGGTCACCGGCCGGCATTGCGCGGCGGCTGCACGCATCACCTGGCTGCCGACGCCGTTGCTGCCGGTGAACGACAGCTTGTCCAGGCCGTTGTGGCCGCTCAGGGCAGCGCCGGTCTCGGCCTTGCCGTTGACGATGTTCAGTACGCCGGCCGGCAGGCCCAATGCTTCGGCGATCTGGCCGTAGGCCTGTTCGATCAGCGGGGTCACTTCCGAGGGCTTGAGCACCACGGTGCAACCGGCGGCCAGGGCCGGGGCGAGCTTCCAGGCGCTGGTCACCAGCGGGAAGTTCCACGGCACGATCAGGCCGACCACGCCCACCGGCTCCAGGCGGGTGCGGGCGGTAAAGCCCGGTGCGGCCAGCGGCACATCGCGGTTTTTTGCCGGCAACTGTTCAGCCAGGTCGGCGTAGTAGGCGAAGGTGGCGATGGCGTCGTCCAGGTCGATCTCGGCCTCGTGGCGTGGCTTGCCGTTGTTGCGCATCTGCAAGGCGATCAGCTCGTCGCGGCGCTGGCCCAGTTGCTCGGCAAAGCCGCGCAGGTAGCTCGCGCGTTCGCTGGCGGGCACGGTTTTCCAGGTGCTCAGCGCACGGCGTGCGGCGGCCACGGCCTGGTCGACCTGGCCCGTGCTGGCGGCCATCAGTTCGGCGAACGGCAGGCCGTCGGACGGGTTCTGCACAACGATGCAGTCGCTGCCCTGGCCTTCGACCCAGCGGCCGTCGATGTAGTGAGAGGTGGTCATGGTCGGTTTCCAGTCAGGCCATTTCGGCGGTGGTCACGGGCTTCACCGGCGTGCTTTTGCAACGCACCCAGCGCGGGCCTTGCGGGCCGTACACGCCAGCCGGTTCAGGGAACAGGTTGAGCAAGATCAGGTACAGCACGCCGGCGATACCGAGGGTGACCGGCAGGCTCAGGTCGATGCCGCCGGCCAGTTCGCCCAGTGGGCCGACGAACTGCCCAGGCAGGTTGACGAAGCACAGGCCGACCAGCGCACTGGGGATCCATGCGCCCATGCCGCGCCAGTTCCAGCCGTGGCAGAACCAGTAGTGGCCGCCTTGCTGGCCACGGGTGAACACCTGCAGGTCGTCGGCGTGGTAGAAGCCGCGGCGGGTGATCAGGCCGAGGATCATGATCACCATCCAGGGGCTGGTGCAGGTGATGATCAGCACGGCGAAGGTCGACACGCTCTGCACCAGGTTGAAGGTGAAGCGGCCGACGAAGATGAAACCGATGGCCAGTACGCCGATCAGCAGCGTGGCAGCGGCGCGGCTGAGCAGGCGCGGGAACACGCTGGACATGTCCAGGCCGGTGCCGTACAGCGCCGTGGTGCCGGTGGACATGCCGCCGATCACCGCAATCAGGCACACCGGCAGGAAGAACCAGCCCGGCGAGATGGCCAGCAGGCCACCAACGTAGTTGTTGGCTGCGATGTAGTCAGGGGCCTGGCTGGCCACCAGGGTGGCGGTGCACAGGCCGAACAGGAACGGGATCAGCGTGGCCACCTGGGCCAGGATCACCGCCAGCATGATCCGCGATTTCGGCGTGGCCCGCGGGATGTAGCGCGACCAGTCACCGAGGAAGGCACCGAACGACACCGGGTTGCTCATGGCCAGGATCGCCGCGCCGACGAAGGCTGCCCAGAAGCCGGCCTGGCCGAGGTTGACGCTGCCGGCGTAGCCCGCGTCGAACGGCCCAGCGAAGGCGAAGATGCCCAGCAGGAACAGCAGGCTCGAGGCCCACACGGCGATCTTGTTGACCCACAGCATGAAGCGGAAGCCGAAGATGCACACCACCAGCACCAGCACCGCGAACAGGCCGTAGGCCAGGCCCAGGGTCAGGTCGGTTTCCGGCAGGCCGGCCAGGCGCTTGGCGCCGCCGACCAGGGCATCGCCCGAGCTCCACACCGACAGCGAGAAGAACGCCACGGCAGTGAGCAGCGACAGGAACGAGCCGACGATGCGCCCGTGCACGCCGAAATGCGCACCCGAGGACACCGCATTGTTGGTGCCGTTGAGCGCGCCGAACAGGCCCATCGGCGCAAGGATCAGCGCGCCCACGCCGACGCCGAGCAGGATCGCCCACACGCCAGCCTGGAACGACAGCCCGAACAGCACCGGGAAGCTGCCCAGCACGGCGGTGGCAAAGGTGTTGGCGCCGCCGAAGATCAGGCGGAACAGGTCCAGCGGGGCGGCGTCGCGTTGATCGTCGGGGATCTGTTCGACGCCATTGGTCTCGATACCGGTCGAGTGGCTCATGGTGGTGCTCCAGCGCGAATGTTGTCGGCCTCAAGGGGCCTTGTTGTGGGTGCGATGGCAGTGCGGCAGGGCCGCTTGAAAGGGGATCAGGCCGGCGAGACGACCGACAGGTGCTCGTGGCAGGCCAGCCAGCGCTCGCCGTGGCGGCGGAAGACGATGGTCTCGCGCTCGCTCAGGGCCAGTTCTTCGCCGGCAACGCGCAGGCGCGTGGCTACGTCGTGCATGAAGATCGCCACGTCACCTTGCAGGCTCACCTGCACATTGCTGGATTCGCAGCCGAGCACGGCGAAGCCGTCTGCCTGCCAGGAAGCCCAGAGTTCTTCGTAGGCGCGGCGCGACAGCAGCGGTTGCGGCACAGTATGGAAAAGGAAGGTGGCGTCTTCGCTGAAGCAGGCGAAGTAGCGGGCGGTGTCATTGCTGGCGAAGGCGGCAACGAGGTCGGCGGCGGCCTGCCGTACCTGGAGTGTCTGGTCCACGGGAGTGGCCTCACGATTATTGTGATTGTTGGTGAAGCGATTCTGGTGGGGGCGGCGAAGGGGACAAATCGCTGCGCGCAAATAATCAGTTCAGGAAATTGTGAACTGATCGATAGATCACCCGTCCCTGCGTTCTCGAGCCGAGCACTGGCCGTGGGAGCGGGCTTGCCCCGCGATACCGGCGCAGCCGGTGCCATCCATCGCGGGGCAAGCCCGCTCCCACGCGTTCAGGTAAACCAGATAGTTAGCGTGTGTCGCTACCCGTGCAAACAGCGCAGTCAGGACTCTGGAGCATTGAGATGCCCTGGGCCGACTGACGGTCGGCCTTGTGCCTGTTGATTGCCTACGCTGGAAACTCCCTACCTGCAAAGCAAGGAGTTCAGCCATGGCGTTCCAATACAAGCGACTGGACAAGAACAACGCTGCCGTCCTGTTGGTCGACCATCAAGCCGGGTTGCTGTCGCTGGTGCGCGACATTGACCCCGACCGGTTCAAGAACAACGTGCTGGCGCTCGCGGACCTGGCCAAGTACTTCAAGCTGCCGACCATCCTCACCACCAGCTTCGAGACCGGCCCCAACGGCCCGCTGGTGCCCGAGCTCAAGGCGCAATTCCCTGATGCGCCGTACATTGCCCGGCCAGGCAATATCAACGCCTGGGACAACGAAGACTTCGTCAAGGCGGTGAAGGCCACCGGCAAGAAGCAACTGCTCATCGCCGGGGTGGTGACCGAGGTCTGCGTGGCCTTCCCGGCCCTCTCGGCGCTGGAGGAGGGCTTCGAGGTGTTCGTGGTTACCGATGCCTCCGGCACCTTCAACGAACTGACCCGCGATTCGGCCTGGCGGCGCATGGAAGCTGCCGGCGCGCAGCTGATGACCTGGTTCGGCGTGGCCTGCGAGCTGCACCGTGACTGGCGCAACGACATAGAAGGGCTGGGGACGTTGTTCTCCAACCACATCCCCGATTACCGCAACCTGATGACCAGCTACGACAAGCTGGCCAAGTAAACCCCTCGACTGGCGCCGTGAGTGATCACTGCGCCATTTTCAACGCGCCAGCCCGTGGCATGGCCGACCAGATCGCCAGCCCCGCCGCCAGTGTCGTCAACAGTGCCCCGGCCCAGGGTGTGGCGGCCAGCGTCGAGCCGCTTATCACCACGCCACCGATGGCCGACCCTAGCCCGACGCCCAGGTGCATGGCCGACATGTTCAGGCTCATGCCCGCCGGGAAGGTATCTTCCCCACGCTTGGCCAGGTAGCTCTGCACCACCGGCGAAGTGGTCCAGCTCAGCCCGCCCCAGAGCATCATTGCCGGCAGGAACAGCCACGGCGTGCCCGCGCTCAGCGGCAGCAACAACAGGCTGGCGAGGTACAACAAGGGCGCCAGTAGGATGGCCTTGGCCACACCCAGGCGATCGGCCATCCAGCCGCCGATGTAACCGCCAAAGACACCGGCGATGCCGAATGCCGCGAACACCGCCGCCAGCCATTGGCTCGGCACTTGGGCGACCTGCTGGGCGTAGGGCGCCAGGTAGGCGAACACGGTGAAGTGCCCGGCGATCATCAACAGCGACACCCCTTGCGCGGCCGTCAGGCGGCTGTCGCGCACGTGGCGCAGGTAGCTGGCCAGGGCGATGCGTTCGTCGCTCTGCAGCGTCGGCAGCCCGCGCCAGGCCATCAGCAGCACCGCCACCGCCAGGCCGCTCAGGCCAACGAACACGCCGCGCCAGCCCAGGGCGTCGGACAACAGCATGCCGGCCGGCACGCCCAGGATCAGCGAGCTGCAGATGCCCATGAAGATCACCCCGATGGCGCGCCCGCGCAGGGCTTCGGGCGCCATGCGCGTGGCCATCAGGGTGCAGGTGAGGCAGGTCAAGGCGCTGGTCGCGGCCATGCCGATGCGGGCTATCAGCAGCGCGGTGTAACCGGGCGCCCATGCCGCCAGCAGGTTGCACAGGGCGAACAGCGCCAGGGTGGCGCACAGCAGGCCACGCAACGGCAAGCGTGTGGTCAGCAGGGGAGAGAAGGGCGCGGCGAGGGCGAAGCTCAGGGAGAAGACGGTTGTCAGTTGCCCGGCCACGCCGAGCGGAACGTCCAGGCCATCGGCCAGTGCCGGCAGGATGCCGACGGTGATGTTTTCGGCCATGCCGGTGACGAATGTCGCCAGGGCCAGGAGCCAGATACGCGGGTTCATGTGTTGCCTCCGATAAACAGGCCGGCCAAGGTCCGGACCCATTAGTCCCGACGGTTGACCAGCAGTGGTCAGGTCCATCGGGTTTCGAGGCAGTGCTTCGGTTATCCCGGTTCAAGCAGGGGAGGAGTGTAGACGGTTGTGCGGCGGGGGTGAAGTCAGCGAACGACAGCAATGCCTATCGCCGGCAAGCCGGCTCCCACCTTGACCGCGCCGACTTCAAGACTTGCGCATACCCTGTGGGAGCTGGCTTGCCAGCGATGGGGACAGTGCAGTTAGCCTGGCGGGCGGCTTGTCTATTTAAGCTCGGTCTCGATGAACACCACTTCATGCTCGCTGGCATTGATCACGTTGTGCTCGACGCCGGCCTTGCGGAAGTAGCTCTGGCCCGCCACCAGCGGGGCGCGTTTCTCGCCCTCCGGGGTTTCCAGCAGCAGGGTGCCGTCGGTCATCGGCACCACCACGTAGTCGTGGCCGTGCAGATGGCGGCCGGTCTCGGCGCCGGGGGCGAAGCGCCATTCGGTGACGATGACTTCGTCGGTGTCCACCTGCACGGTGGGCACGGCCTGGGGGCGTTGAGTTGTTTGCGTCATGGGAGCATGCCTGGTCACGGAAAGGTGACTAGCCTGGGCTGCTAAGGCGCGACTTTAAATGCAACAGTGCTGGCAGTCAGTTGCGTAGACACTCAACTTTTCCCCGCACA
>NZ_JBOBDM010000063.1:0-32223 GCF_050586605.1 Pseudomonas sp. ES1
CAAACCTCTGGAGGCCGGATGTACTCAATCCGGCCTCCAGTACTGCGCGTGCACTTCACCCATACCCATTAGCTGATTTCGCCTTTTCGATCTGATCAGCCACCCCTAATGTATAGGCGCGTGAGTAATTTCGCGGCGTGCGCGTTAAGCTTCGCGCCACCTGATTGTCCAGGCACTCAGACTCTGAACGTGTGAAGGCAACCAACGAGCCCGCCATTTGTCCAACCCACTGAACTCATGAGTGGCTCAGGAGGCGATGATGTTTCTCTGCTCGATCGATCAGGCCGTCGACCAAGTATTGACCCGCCTTCCTGCCCATATCCATGTTGGCCTGCCCCTGGGCCTGGGCAAACCCAACGCCTTCATCAACGCCCTGTACGCCCGGGTGCGCGACCTGCCTCAGCGCCGCTTGACGATCTACACCGCCTTGTCCCTCGGCCGTCCACCGCTCGGCGATGGCCTGCAACGGCGCTTCCTCGAACCCTTCGTCGAGCGCGTATTCGCCGACTACGAAGAGCTCACCTACGTCGCCGACCTGCGCGCCGACAGCCTGCCGCCGAACATCCGCGTCGAGCAGTTCTTCATGCAGCCGGGCAGCCTGCTGCACAGCGTCTCGGCACAGCAGGACTACATCAGCAGCAACTACAGCCACGCCGCCCGCGACATCAACGCCAAGGGCCTGAACCTGGTTGCGCAGCTGGTGGCCGGCACGCCTGAACGCCCGGATCACCTCAGCCTGGCCTGCAACCCCGACATCACCCTCGACCTGCTGCCGATGATCGAAAAGCGCCGCGCGGCCGGCGAAACCATCCTGCTGCTCGGCCAGGTGCACAGCGAACTGCCCTACATGCCCGGCGACTCGGAGCTGGCCATTAGCGACTTCGACCTGCTGATCGATGAACCCGAGCAACGCCGGCTGTTCTCCACCCCGAACATGCCGGTTACCACCCAGGACCATTGCATCGGCCTGCACGCCAGCAGCCTGGTGCGTGACGGCGGCACCCTGCAGATCGGCATCGGCGCCATGGGCGATGCGGTGGCGGCCGCCTTGCTGGCGCGCCAGGGTGACAACGACGGTTACCGGGCCCTGCTCGAGGCGTTGGATATCGGCCCGTGGCAGGCGCTGATCGAGCGGGAAGGGGGCCTGGATGCCTTCGCCCAGGGGCTGTACGGCTGCAGCGAGATGTTCGTCAACGGCCTGCTGGCCCTGGCCGAGGCCGGCGTGGTGCGCCGCCCGGCGGACGAGCAGGGCGTGCTGGTGCATGGCGGTTTCTTCCTCGGCCCGCAGGCGTTCTACCAGCGCCTGCGCGAGATGCCGCTGGCGCAGCGCGCGCAGTTCGCCATGACCCGCATCAGCTTCATCAACGAGCTCTACGGCCAGGAAGACCTGAAGCGCCGCCAGCGCCGCGACGCACGCTTCATCAACACCGCGTTCGGCATGACCCTGCTCGGCGCCGGTGTGGCCGACCAGCTGGAGGATGGCCGGGTGCTCAGCGGTGTGGGCGGGCAGTATAACTTCGTCGCCCAGGGCCATGCGCTGCAGGGCGGGCGCTCGATCCTGCTGCTGCGCAGCTGGCGCGAGGCGGGCGGGGAGGTCAGCTCCAACCTGTACTGGAGCTACGGCCACTGCACGATTCCCCGGCACCTGCGCGATATCGTGATCACGGAATACGGCATTGCCGACCTGCGCGGGCAAACCGACAGCGAGGTGATTGCGCGGTTGCTGGCGATCAGTGATTCACGGTTTCAGGCGCAGCTGATGGAGCAGGCCAAGGCGGCGGGCAAGCTGGCAAAGGACTTTGCGCTCGACGAGCGCTACCGCGACAACACCCCCGAGCGCCTGGAGGCGATCCATGCGCGGCATGCACGGCTGTTCCCGGAGTACCCGCTGGGCAGCGATTTCACGGCCCAGGAGCGCGACCTGCTGCGGGCGCTGAACTGGTTGAAGAGCAAGTTCAAGCTGAGCGAGGTGCTGGAGCTGGGCAAGGCGGCACTGGATGCGCCAGGGCCCGAGGCCTATGCGGTGCAGTTGGCGCGCATGGGGCTTGCGCAGCCACAGGGGCTGAAGGAGGAGCTTTACCAGCGGTTGCTGCTGGCAGGGTTGGCGGCGACTCGATAATGCCGGGCTGCACGGAACCCTGTGGGAGCGGGTTTACCCGCGAATGCGATGGTGGATCCGACATCGTATTCGCGGGTAAACCCGCTCCCACAGGATAGGTGTGTGGCCTTACTCGATGAACGAAACCACGCCACCTTCCAGCGACTTCACCCGCGCCAGCGATTCAACGCGGTAGCCCTGGCTGTCCAGCTCGGCACGGCCGCCCTGGAACGACTTCTCGATGACGATGCCAAGGCCCGCCACGGTGGCGCCGGCCTGCTTGATGATCGAGATCAGCGCCTGGGACGCCTTGCCGTTGGCCAGGAAATCGTCGATCACCAGCACGCGGTCGCTGCTGTTGAGGTGGCGTGGCGAGACGGCCACGGTGTTCTCGGTCTGCTTGGTGAAGGAGTACACCGAGGCGGTCAGCAGGTTCTCGGTCAGGGTCAGCGACTGGTGCTTGCGGGCGAAGATCACCGGCACGCCGAGCTTCAGGCCGGTCATCACCGCCGGGGCGATGCCGCTGGCTTCGATGGTGACGATCTTGGTCACGCCCGAGTCGGCGAACAGACGGGCGAACTCGTCACCGATCAGCTGCATCAGCGCCGGGTCGATCTGGTGGTTGAGAAACGCGTCGACTTTGAGAACCTGATCGGAAAGCACGATGCCTTCTTCGCGAATCTTCTGATGCAGTGCTTCCACTTTGTTTTCCTCGATGTAGCAAAGGTGGCCGCAAATAGCGGCAAAGTTAAAGAGTAATGGTTGATCAGCGTTTGAGCATGGCCCGGATATCGGCCAGCGCGTTGTTGCCCCGCGCGGCTTTGACTTCGACCGGCGCATCGTCCAGGCCTTCCCAGGCCAGGTCGTCCGGCGGCAGTTCATCGAGGAACCGGCTCGGCGTGCAGTCGATGATTTCGCCGTACTGCTTGCGCTTGGCGGCGAAGGTGAAGGCCAGGGTCTGGCGCGCGCGGGTGATGCCCACGTAGGCCAGGCGGCGTTCCTCTTCGATGGTGTCGGCCTCGATGCTCGAGCGGTGGGGGAGGATCTCCTCCTCCATGCCCATGATGAACACGTAGGGGAATTCCAGGCCCTTGGAGGCATGCAGGGTCATCATCTGCACGCCCTCGGCGTTCTCTTCCTCTTCCTGCTGGCGCTCGAGCATGTCGCGCAGCACCAGCTTGCCGATGGCGTCCTCGATGGTCATGTCACCCTCTTCGTCCTTCTCGAGGGTGTTCTTCAGCGCTTCGACCAGGAACCAGACGTTGCTGATGCGGAACTCCGCCGCCTTGTCGCTGGCGGTCTGCTGGCGGATCCAGTTCTCGTAGTCGATGTCGCGGATCATCTCGTGCAGCGCGGCGATCGGCTCGTCCAGGGCCACCTTGTGGCGTACGCCGTCGAGCCAGTGCTTGAAGCGCTGCAGGCGCTCGGTATAGCGCGCGTCCAGGTGCTCGCCCAGGCCCAGCTCCTCGCTGGCGGCGTACATCGACACGCCGCGCTCGGTGGCGTAGTTGCCGAGCTTTTCCAGGGTGGTCGAGCCGATCTCGCGGCGCGGCACGTTGATCACCCGCAGGTAGGCGTTGTCGTCGTCCGGGTTCACCAGCAGGCGCAGGTAGGCCATCAGGTCCTTGACCTCCTGGCGGCCGAAGAAGCTGTTGCCGCCGGACAGGCGATACGGCACCTGGTGGTGCTGCAGCTTCAGTTCGATCAGCTTGGCCTGGTAGTTGCCGCGGTAGAGGATGGCGAAGTCGCTGTACGGGCGGTTGGTGCGCAGGTGCAGGGTGAGGATTTCCATGGCCACGCGTTCGGCCTCGGCTTCCTCGTTCTTGCAGCGGATCACGCGGATCTCGTCGCCCACGCCCATCTCGCTCCACAGCTGTTTCTCGAACGCATGGGGGTTGTTGGCGATCAGCACGTTGGCGCAGCGCAGGATGCGGCTGGTGGAGCGGTAGTTCTGTTCGAGCATGACGATCTTCAGGGAGGGGTAGTCCTCCTTGAGCAGCATCAGGTTCTCTGGCCGCGCGCCACGCCAGGCGTAGATCGACTGGTCGTCGTCGCCCACCACGGTGAACTGGTTGCGCATGCCGATCAGCATCTTCACCAGCAGGTACTGGCTGGCGTTGGTGTCCTGGTATTCGTCCACCAGCAGGTAGCGCACGCGGTTCTGCCAGCGCTCGAGCACTTCGGGGTGCTCCTGGAACAGCTTGACCGGTTGCAGGATCAGGTCGTCGAAGTCCACCGCGTTGAACGCCTTGAGCGTGCGCTGGTAGTGGGTGTAGACGATGGCGGCGGTCTGCTCGCGCGGGTTGCGCGCCTTCTCCAGCGCCTCGGGCGGCAGGATCAGGTCGTTCTTCCAGGCACCGATCATGTTCTTGATCTCGTCGATGCCGTCGTCGCCGGAGTATTCCTTCTGCATGATGTCCGACAGCAACGCCTTGATGTCGGACTCGTCGAAGATCGAGAACCCCGGCTTGTAGCCCAGGCGCTCGTGCTCCTTGCGGATGATGTTCAGGCCCAGGTTGTGGAACGTACACACCGTCAGGCCACGGCCTTCCCCCGGGCGCAGCAAGGTGCCGACACGCTCCTTCATCTCGCGCGCGGCCTTGTTGGTAAAGGTCATCGCCACGATGTACTGGGCACGGATGCCGCAGTTCTGGATGAGGTGGGCAATCTTGCGCGTGATCACGCTGGTCTTGCCGGAGCCTGCACCAGCGAGCACCAAAAGAGGGCCGCCAACGTAGTCTCGGGCTTCCTGTTGCCGGGGATTGAGTCGGGACATGCTAGAAACCGGGGGTCGCCAGAAAATAGCCGCGCATTCTAACAGGCATCCAGGGTTTGTGGCGCGACCGTCTGACGTGTGAGTCAACCTTTTACCGCCTGCCAGGCGGGGTTTTTCACGGCTTGGCAGGGCAATACCGCCAACCGCCATGCAAATCCCCGAAATCCTGTTTGCCGGTTGCGCGGGTTTCGCGCAGGATGCACGTCAAAATGCGACGGGGCCCTGGTCAAGGATGACCATGACTAAAAGTGAAAATCATTTTCATTCGTTGCGGTAGGATACACCGCCCCCGCCGTTCCACCGTCCACGCCTAAGGAGCCCGCTTGTCCACGCCCGCCGAACCCCTGCGTTTGCTGCTGTTGGCCGATGAGCCGGAATGGGCCGCACGCTTGCGCGAATGCCTGCAGCCTCTGGGTGGGAGTGCGGTGCTGCTGACCGCGCCGAACTGGGCAGCGGTCGACAGCCTGTTCGCCAACGACCGCCAGGCCGTGGTGCTGGCCACCCCCGAGCTGCAGCCCGCCCCAGGGCGCTGCGAGCTGCCGACCATCCTGCTGCTCGAGCAGGAGCCTGCGGCTACACCGGTAGGCGTCAGCGACTGGCTGGTGCTGGCGCAGCTGGGCACCGACGCCCTGCGTCGCTCCCTGCGCCATGTACGCGAGCGCGGTGTACTGGTCGCCACCCTGCAACGTCTGGCCGAGCAGGACCCGCTGACCGGCATTGCCAACCGCCAGGGCTTCCAGGCCTTGCTGACGACGCGCCTGGCCGAAAACGAAGGCCGCGGCCTGGCCCTGGGCCACCTCGACCTCGACAACTTCCGCCACGTCAACGATGCCCTCGGCCACCAGGGCGGCGATCGCCTGATCCTGCAAGTGGTGGCACGGCTCAAGAGCCAGCTCGAAGCCACCGACCAGCTGGCGCGCCTGGGCAGTGACGAGTTCGCCCTGCTGATCGACACCCGGCGTGACGCCAACCGCGCCGAATGGATCGCCGAACGCATCACCGAGGCCCTGACCGAACCCTACTGGATCGACGGCGAAAGCCTGCTGCTCGGCTGCAGCCTGGGCATTGCCCACGCCCGCGCCCAGGCCGGCGCCGACCCGCTGATGTGGCATGCGCACATCGCCATGCGCCAGGCCAAGGGCAGCCAGGGTTGCACCTTCCATGTGTTCAACGAGCGCATCAACCGCAACGCCCGCAGCCTCGCCGACCTGGAAAGCGAGCTGCGCCGCGCCCTGCGCCGCGACGAGCTGGAACTGCACTACCAGCCACGGCTGAACCTCACCGACGGCCGTATCGTCGGCCTCGAGGCCCTGGTGCGCTGGAACCACCCGGAGCGCGGCCTGCTGCCGCCCAGCGAGTTCGTGCCGCTGGCCGAGCAGAGCGGGCTGATCGTGCCGCTGGGCTACTGGGTGATCTCCCGTGCCCTGAGCGATATGCAGGCCTTGCGCGAGCGCGGCCTGGCGCCGCTGCACATGGCGGTCAACCTGAGCTTCCGCCAGTTCCAGGACAGCCAGTTGCTGGCCACCCTGAGCCGGCTGATCGTCGAGCATGGCGTCGATGCGCGCTGGCTGGAGTTCGAGCTGACCGAAACGGCGGTGATGCGCCGCAATGAGCTGGTGCGCCAGACCATGGATGCCCTCGGGCGCCTCGGTGTGCGTTTCTCGCTGGACGACTTCGGCACGGGCTTCTCCTCGTTCGTGCACCTCAACAGCCTGCCGATCACCCTGCTCAAGGTCGACCGCAGTTTCGTCGGCGGCATGGAGCAGCGCGAAGAGAACCGCAAGCTGGTGCACGCGATGATCAACCTGGCGCACAACCTCAACCTGGAGGTGGTGGCCGAAGGGGTCGAGAGCGAGGAGCAGATGGCGTTGCTGCGTGAGTTCGGCTGTGATCAGGTGCAAGGCTTCCTGGTCAGCCGGCCACTGCCGGTGGCGGAGTTGATCGAGTACCTGTTGCAGGCCTCTGAGCCTAAATTGGCGGAAGTCCTCTAGGGCCTCATCGCTGGCAAGCCAGCTCCCACCCTGACCGCGCCGGCCTCAAGCCAGGCGCGATCCCTGTGGGAGCCGGCTTGCCGGCGATGGGTCGCAAAGCGGCCCCAAGTTCACACCGGCACTGCCGCCTTCGCCCCAACCCCCGCCTTGCCAATCATCCGCTTCATCCGCCATTCGAAGGCAAAGGTCAGCGCCACCGACGCACAGGCCAACCCCAGCGCCAGCCCCCACCAGATCCCCGGCGCCCCACCGCCAAGGGTGAAGGCGAACAACCAGGCACTCGGCGCCCCCACCAGCCAGTAGCACACCGCGCCGATCAGGAAGGTGGTGCGGGCATCCTTCAGGCCACGGATCGAGCCCATGGCGATGGTCTGCACGCCGTCGAACAGCTCGAACCAGGCCGCCACCATCACCAGTTGCACCGCCAGCTGGAAGATCGGCGCAAAGGCCGGGTCGTCACGGTTCACCAGCAAGCCCACCAGGTTGTCCGGCAGCAACAGGAACAGCGCGGCAAAGCCAAGCATCAGCGTGGCGCCGAAACCGATCCCGACACGCCCGGCACTGCGCGCCGCCAGCAAGTTGCCGGCGCCGTAGTACAGGCCCACGCGCATGGTCACCGCATACGAAAGCCCCGTCGGCACCATGAACGCGGTCGAGACGATCTGCAGGGCGATCTGGTGCGCCGCAAGCTCCGTGCTGCCAAGCACGCCCATGCACAGCGCGGCGAAGGCGAACAGCCCGACCTCGACCATGTAGGTGCCGCCGATCGGCAAGCCCAGGCGCCACAGCTCGCGCAGCGCCGGCAGCGAAGGGCGCATCAGGCCCTTGCGCAGCGGGTAGGCGGCATAGGCCTTGTGCCAGCGGATGTACAGCGCCAGGGCGATGGCCATGCCCACCGACACCACCGCAGTGACCAGGCCGATGCCCATCAGGCCCAGCTTGGGCAGGCCGAACATGCCCTCGATCAGCGCATGGTTGAGCAGGTAGTTGAGCACCGTGCCCACCAGGCTGATGACCATCACCGGCGTGGAGCGCCCCAGCGCACTGGTGAAGCCGCGCAGGGCCATGAACGTCAGGTAGCCGGGCAGGGCCAGCGGCAGCAGGGTGAGGAACTGCATGGCCGCGTCGACGTTCTCCGGCTGCTGGCCGAACAGCAGCAGCGCCGGCTTGAGGTTCCACAGCACCAGCGCCGCCGCCAGCGCCAGGCCCCAGGCCAGCCACAGGCCGCTCTGGGCCAGGCGGGTGGCGCCTTCGATGTCGTTGGCGCCCTTGCGAATCGCCACCAGCGTGCCGACTGCGGCGATTATCCCCAGGCAGAAGATCGACACGAACGAATAGCTCGCCGCCCCCAGCCCGCCACCGGCCAGCGCCTGCGGGCTGATGCGGGCCATCATCAGGGTGTCGGTGAGCACCATCAGCATGTGCGCCAACTGCGAGGCGATCAGCGGCCCGGCCAGGCGCAGCAAAGCCTTGAGTTCGGTGGTGGGCGCGACGTGCATGGGCTTGTCCTTGTGGGTGGGGCAATGAGCGAGCGGTCGATTCTGAGGCTTCGGTCAGCTTTGCACAAAAGGATAAATGCGATCACTGCCATGAGTCTGACTCATGCATGTATGATCCAGTGCACTGCCTCCACGGCCCCGCATGCCAGGTACGCCATGTCCCGCCAGCTCCCTCCGCTGTATGCGCTACGCGCATTCGAAGCCGCCGCGCGGCTGAGCTCCTTCACCCGCGCCGGGGTCGAACTGTCGATCACCCAGAGCGCGGTCAGCCGGCATATCCGCACGCTGGAAGAGCACTTCGCCTGCCGCCTGTTCGTGCGCAGCGGCCGCAGCCTGCAACTGACCGAGGCCGCGCGGGTGTTGCTGCCCGGCGTGCGCGACGGCTTCGCCGCGCTGGAGCGAGCCTGCGAGACCTTGCGCGGCGAAGACGACATCCTGCGCATGAAGGCGCCGTCCACCCTGACCATGCGCTGGCTGTTGGCGCGCCTGAGCCGCTTTCGCCACCTGCAGCCGGGCAACGAAGTGCAACTGACCAGCGCCTGGATGGACGTCGACCACGTCGATTTCAACCAGGAACCGTTCGACTGTGCGGTGCTGCTCAGCGACGGCAACTTCCCGGCCGACTGGGAGGTCCGCCGGCTGTTCAGCGAGCTGCTGATCCCGGTGGGGGCGCCGGACCTGCTCGACGATGCGCCCTGGGATGAGCGACGGCTGGCCGGCATCGAGCTGCTGCACCCCACCCCCGACAAGCGTGACTGGCGCGCCTGGCTGGCGCGCATGGGGCTCACCGACAAGGTGTCGCTCAAGGGTGGGCAGGTGTTCGACACCCTGGAGCTGGGCATGATCGCGGCTGCCCGTGGGTACGGGATCTCCATGGGCGACCTGCTGATGGTGGCCGAGGATGTGGCCCAGCGGCGCCTGAGCCTGCCCTGGCCGACGGCGGTGGCCAGCGGGCTGGATTATTACCTGGTGTGGCCCAGGACCCGGCCGGGGGGCGAGCGGTTACGCAGGTTGAGCGGGTTTTTGCAGGAAGAGGCGGTGGGGATGGACTTGCCGGATGTGCAGATCTTGCCGGTAGCGTGAGCGCCTGTGCCGGCCTCTTCGCGGGTAAACCCGCTCCCACAGGGATTGCGCAAACCCTGTGGGAGCGGGTTTACCCGCGAAAGGGTCTATGCCGAACGCAAAGGTTTGCGAATACCCCGGCCCGACACTCAAGTATTCCCCCGCGACGCCGATCCACTGGCACCAGCGTCCCGGAGAGGGCGCGATTCCCCGTCGATAGGAAGCGGGTGGTCAGCGTGATCAGGACGATCCCGGCCTCTTGCCAGGAGCTCATCCATGTCTCAACCGCGTGCCCGTATCGCCTCGCAACTCGGTATCGCCCTCGCCATCGTGCTGGCGCTGGTGATCACCGGCAGTACCCTGTTCGCCCTGCGTTCGCTGGACGACGCCAACCTCACCACCCGCCAGGCTCACCTGGGCAGCGAAGCGCGGCTGCTGGCCGACCAGCTGGACACCTTCCACGGTTCGCTCAGGGACAACACCCAGCGCCTCAGCGGGCTGTTCGAGCGCCGCTTCGCCACCGGCCTGGCCCTGCATGCGGGCGAGACGGTCAGCGTGGCCGGGGTCACCACCCCGGCGCTGTACCTGGGCGAACACCTGCTGAACAACGATTTCCACCAGGTCGACGAGTTCCAGCAGATGACTGCCGGGGTCGCCACCCTGTTCGTGCGCAGCGGCGACGACTTCGTGCGCATCAGCACCTCGCTGACCAAACAGGACGGCAGCCGCGCCATCGGCACCCAGCTCGATCGCCAGCACCCGGCCTACGCCAAGCTGATGGCCGGGCAGACCTACGTCGGCCGCGCCGTGCTGTTCGAGCGCAACTACATGACCCGCTACGTGCCGGTTAGTGACGGCAGTGGCCGGGTGATCGCGGTGCTGTTCGTCGGCTTCGACTACACCGACGCGCAAAACGCCCAGTTCGCCAACCTCAAGCGCTTCCGCATCGGCCAGACCGGCTCGCTGGCGCTGCTCGACGAGCAGGGCAAGTGGCTGGTGCCGCCGGCCGAGGTGCGTGACGGCGAAGCCGCGGCCCAGGCCATCAAAGGCCTCAAGGCCGGCGAGGGGCGTTTCTGGGAGAGCGCCGGTGTGCCGCAGTTCAGTGTCGCCATGCCGTTCGCCGAGGGCCCATGGACCGTGGTGGCGAGCATGCCGCAGGCAGAAATCCGTGAGGTGACCTGGAGTGTCGGCCTGCGCCTGGCCATCGGCAGCCTGCTGGCCATGCTGCTGGCCGTGGTCGCCACACTCTGGCTGCTGCGCCGCAAGCTGCGCCCGCTGGGCGACCTGGTGCGCCAGGCCGAGGCGCTGGGGGCCGGCAACCTCGATGCCCGCCTGAGCGTCACCAGCCATGACGAGATCGGCCAGCTCGCGCGCGGCTTCAACCAGATGGCCGACGCCCTGGCGACCATGGTCGAGCATATCCGCGAGGCCTCGGAGCAAGTCAGCGGCCGCGCCCGTTCGCTGTCGGGCCTGTCGTCCGGTGCCTGCGAGGGCATGGAGCAGCAGTCCGGCGAGATCACCAGCATGGCCGGCGCGGTGGAAGAGTTCAGCGCCACCTCGATGAACATCGCCGACAACATGGCCGGCACCGAACGCATGGCCCGCGACAACGCCCAGCAGACCCGCATCGGCCGCAATGCCATGGACCAGGCCTCGGCCTCGCTCAAGCAGATTGCCCAGGCGTTGGGCGGCACCGCGACGGTGATGGACACCCTGGGTGCCCGTTCGCAGGAGATCGGCGGCATCGTCGGGGTGATCACCGCGATCGCCGAACAGACCAACCTGCTGGCGCTCAACGCCGCCATCGAGGCGGCCCGTGCCGGCGAGCAGGGCCGTGGCTTTGCCGTGGTGGCCGACGAGGTACGTGGCCTGGCCGCGCGCACCCGCCAGGCCACCGATGAAATCTCGGTAATGATCGCCAGCATCCAGCAGCAGACCGGCCATGCCATCAGCACCCTGGAGCAGGGCAACCAGCTGATGCAGGAAGGTCTGGCGCGCAACGACAAAGTGGCCGAGGCCCTGGCGCGCATCGACGAGCAGAGCCGTACGGCGGGTGAGCAGTTCGCGGTGATCAGCACGGCGACCCAGGAGCAGAGCAGCACCGCGACGGTGCTCAGCCGGAATCTGCAGAGCATTGCCCAGGCCAACAGTGAGCAGCGTGATGTGGCCAATGAACTGGCCAATACCGCCCGCGAGCTGGAAGGGTTGGCGGGGCAGTTGCGCCAGGAAGTGGATCGGTTCCGTACCCAGCGATAGTGCAGTTGGGGCCGCTTTGCGGCCCTTTCGCCGGCAAGCCGGCTCCCACAAGAACTGCGTGCGCCGTAACTGTGGGAGCCGGCTTGCCGGCGAAAGGGCTGCAAAGCAGCCCCGGCGTCCTGAAGACTTACATCGAGCCCAGATCCAACGCCTGCGCACACGCCTGCAACGACCGCCGCTCGCTCTGCGCATACAACCCCAGCTCATCCTGCACGGCCAGCCCCAGCGCCGCCTCGAATGCCTCGCGGTTGGCATTGCTGCCGTACTCGGCCTGGCCCTCGTCGCCCAGGTTGGACTGGAAGATCCCCGCCGCACTCACCGGCAGGAAATCCTCGTACACCAGCGCCTCGTAATGCACGTGGCCAGCGTCGATCAGCCCTTGCAGGGTGGTCGGGCGGTCCGCCTGTCCGCGTGCGGCCAGGCCCTGTTCGGTCGCGAAGTAGCGGAAGTACGCCAGCCCCTGTTCGCGCATCTGCGCCAGGTCATCCGGGAACTCGGCGAACTGCGCCTCCAGCAGCGCCTTGTAGCGTTCGGCATTGGCCTCGGCCGGTACGCCCCCCAGGGCGGCGCGGGTGGCGTCGAGCAGGCGGTCGTACAGCTGGCGGCCCTTGGGCGTCAGCGCCGCGCCACGCTGTTCGATCTCGCCGAAGCGCGCCGTGTGGCTGCCCTGGGCATCGCTGAAGGCGACCTTTTCCTGCAATGCCTTGAAACTGGTCTGGCGCAGCAGGATCGGGTGGCGACGGGTGGGCGGGCCTTCGACCACGGCTTTGGGCGGGATGCCCTTGGCCGGCATGCCGACCTGGATCGCGTCGATGTCCAGGGTGCGCGGGGTCAGATGGTTGATGTGCGGGCCCTTGAACGCCACCACGTCGGCGATCAGGCGGTGCTGATCGTGCAACTGCTGGTACTGCTCGGCAGTGACCGTGGCGTCCTGGTGCCAGCGGAAGGTGTGCAGGGCTTCGTTGACGAAGTGTTCGGCGTCGCTCGCGTTCAGGCCGCCGTCGCGTTCGCATTGGGCAATCAGCTCCAGCGCTCGCGGGGTGAAGATCTGCCGTTGGTTGAGGATGCCCTGGGCCAGTTCGCGCAATTGCGGGTTGTCGATCAGCTCCAGGCGCAGCAGCGAGGTGAACACGCGGAACGGGCTGACGTGCAGCGACTGTTCGTGCACCGCGCGAAAGGCGGTGGAATGCACCGGCACACCGGCCGAGCTGAGGTCGTAGTAGCCGACCGGGTGCATGCCCATCACCGCGAACAGCCGGGCGATGGTGGCGAGTTCTTCGGCGGTGCCGACGCGGATGGCGCCGTGGCGCTCCTGGTCGAGGCGCTCGATCTCGCCGGTCCAGCGCAGGGCCTCGGCCACCTTGGGCTGCTCGGCCATGACCTGCTGGTTGATCTCGCTCACCAGCTCAAGCAGCGTGCCGTAAAGGGGCACTTCCTGTTTGTACATGAGCGACATGGCGGCAGAGAACTGCGCGCGGATGCTGTCGGGGCTGACGAAATCGTGGGCGGGCATCGCAAGCTTCCTGGTTAGGTTCGGACGCTTACATGAAAGCTGGGAATGGAGTTGCCGTACAAGCGAAAAAAAGTGAGTGTTTCATTCCTTTTTTGATCGACATCGAGGGCCCTTTCGCGGGTAAACCCGCTCCCACAGATATTCCACTGGCCTTGAGCCTTGCGTGACCCCTGTGGGAGCGGGTTTACCCGCGAAGAGGCCTTCAAGCCGTAAGCTGCTCGCGAACCCATTCGACCAACGCCCGCACCTTCGGCACCTCCGCCGCATGCTCGGCATACGCCAGGTAATGCGCGCCATTGCTCTTCATCGCATGGTCCCAGGCCATCACCAGGCTGCCCTCGGCCAGCTCCCTGGCCACCAGATAGCGCGGCACCAGCGCCACCCCACACCCCGACTGTGCCGCGCTCAACGCCATATAGAACGTATCGAAACGCGGCCCGTGGTAGCTGTTGTCGGTGTGCAGCCCCTGTTCCAGGAACCACTCATGCCACGCCTCCGGGCGTGAGGCGCTCTGCAGCAGCACCAGCTCTGCCAGCGCACCCGCGTCCGCCAGCGTGCGCCCCTGCAGCAACTCCGGCGCACACACCGGCACCACTTCCTCGCCGAACAGCTCCACGCAGGTCGCCCCCGGCCAGGTGCCCTGGCCGTAGAAGAACACCACGTCCGCCGACCCTTGCAGCAGGGCGAACGGCTCCATCTCGTTGCGGATGTCCAGGTGGATGTTCGGGTGGCGCTTGCCGAAGCCTTTCAGGTGCGGGATCAGCCAGCGCACGCCAAAACTCGGTTGAGTGGCTACCTTGAGTACTTCGGTCTGCGTGCCGTAGGTCTGCACGTAGCGGCTGGACATGTCCACCTGGGTGAGGATCTTGTTGACCTCGGCCAGGTACAACGAGCCTGCGGGGGTGAGCTGCAGGCGCCGGCGGATGCGCAGGAACAGGTGGTGGCGCAGCATCTCCTCCAGTTGCGCGACCTGCTTGCTGACCGCGCTCTGGGTCAGGTGCAGCTCTTCGGCGGCGCGGGTGAAGCTCAGGTGGCGCGCCGCAGCCTCGAAGCACTGCAGGGCGGTCATGGACGGTACCAGGCGTTTGGACATAGCGGTCTCGGCGGCTCGAATCATTACCTGCCGGAATGATATGCGGAATAAAGGTCGTTTGTTGCACTTGTGTAATCGGATTAATACTGACCCACGTCATTTTCCAACCCTTCACACGATGAAAGGAGAAGCACAATGGTTGCTGGATTGCTCGAGCGCCTTGGCGTTGCCGCCACGGCTTACACCCAGGGCGACTACCCTGTTCACACCCCGATCGACGGCAGCCAGATCGCCTCGGTGAAACTGCTCGGCAAGGCCGACACCATTGCCCGCATCGACCAGGCCCAGCAGGCCTTCGAAGCCTGGCGCAGCGTACCGGCCCCGCGCCGTGGCGAGCTGGTGCGCCTGTTCGGTGAAGTGCTGCGCGAACACAAGGCCGACCTCGGCGAGCTGGTCTCGATCGAAGCTGGCAAGATCACCCAGGAAGGCCTGGGCGAAGTGCAGGAAATGATCGACATCTGCGACTTCGCCGTCGGCCTGTCGCGCCAGCTGTACGGCCTGACCATCGCCTCCGAGCGCCCGGGCCACCACATGCGTGAATCCTGGCACCCGCTGGGCGTGGTCGGCGTGATCAGCGCCTTCAACTTCCCGGTCGCCGTGTGGGCGTGGAACACCGCACTGGCCCTGGTGGCCGGTAACTCGGTGGTGTGGAAGCCGTCCGAGAAGACCCCGCTCACCGCCCTGGCCTGCCAGGCGCTGTTCGAAAAAGCCCTGAAAGCCTTCGGCGATGCGCCGGCCGGCCTGAGCCAGCTGGTGATCGGCGGCCGCGAAGCCGGTGAAGCCCTGGTCGACGACCCGCGCGTGCCGCTGGTCAGCGCCACCGGCAGCACCCGCATGGGCCGTGAAGTGGGCCCACGGGTGGCGGCACGCTTCGGCCGCAGCATCCTCGAACTGGGTGGCAACAACGCCATGATCCTCGCCCCGAGCGCAGACCTGGACCTGGCCGTGCGCGGCATCCTGTTCTCCGCCGTCGGCACCGCCGGCCAGCGCTGCACCACCCTGCGCCGCCTGATCGTGCACCGCTCGATCAAGGATGAAGTGGTTGCCCGGGTCAAGGCCGCCTACGCCAAGGTGCGCATCGGCGACCCACGCAAGGACAACCTGGTCGGCCCGCTGATCGACAAGCTGTCGTTCGACGCCATGCAAGGCGCGCTGGCCAAGGCCCGCGATGAAGGCGGCCAGGTATTCGGTGGCGAGCGTCAGCTGGCCGAGCAGTACCCGAACGCCTACTACGTGACCCCTGCTATCGCCGAGATGCCGGCCCAGAGCGACGTGGTGCGCCACGAGACCTTCGCGCCGATCCTCTACGTGCTGGCCTACGACGACTTCGAAGAGGCCCTGCGCCTGAACAACGAAGTGCCACAGGGCCTGTCGTCGTGCATCTTCACCACTGACATTCGTGAGGCCGAGCGCTTCCAGAGTGCTTCGGGCAGCGACTGCGGCATCGCCAACGTCAACATCGGCACCAGCGGCGCCGAGATCGGCGGGGCGTTCGGTGGCGAGAAAGAGACCGGCGGTGGCCGTGAGTCCGGCTCCGATGCCTGGAAAGGCTACATGCGTCGCCAGACCAACACCGTGAACTACTCGCGCGAGCTGCCGCTGGCGCAGGGTATCGTGTTCGACTGATGGGTTGATGCTGCATGGCCGGGGGCTATGCCCCCGGTTCGCGGGTAAACCCGCTCCCACAGGAGCTCCACCGCCCTTGAGGCCTGTGTGGTCCCTGTGGGAGCGGGTTTACCCGCGAAAGGGCCGCACAGCGGCCCCAACAAGAACAACAGCTGGAGCCGGGCCATGTCCGAACTGCGTCAAGAATGTCTGTGGGAACACGTCACCCAGCCGACCGTCGCCGCCCAGGCCCTGGCCGGCGAGCACAAGGCCGATGTCTGCGTGATCGGCGGCGGCATCACCGGGCTGTCCGCGGCGATCCACCTGCTGGAGCAGGGCAAGTCGGTGATCCTGCTGGAGGCCTGGAAGATCGGCCACGGCGGTTCCGGGCGCAACGTCGGCCTGGTCAACGCCGGCACCTGGATCCGCCCCGATGATGTCGAGGCCACCCTCGGCCAGAAGCAAGGCAGCCGCCTGAACAAGGTGCTGGGCGAGGCGCCGGGCGAGGTGTTCGCCATGATCGAGCGCTTGGGTATCGACTGCCAGGCACAGCACAAAGGCACCCTGCACATGGCGCACAACGCCACCGGCATCGCCGACCTCGAAGCCCGCCACCAGCAATGGTCGCGCCGTGGCGCCGATGTCGAGCTGCTGACCGGCGCGCAATGCCAGGAATACTGCGGTACCGACAAGATTTCCGCCGCGCTGCTCGACCGCCGCGCCGGCACCATCAACCCCATGGGCTACACCCAGGGCCTGGCGGGCGCCGTGGCCCGCCTGGGCGGCAAGCTGTTCCAGCAATCCGCTGTCGAGGGCCTGGAGCGCGACGGCGCTGCCTGGCGGGTGAAGACCGCGCGCGGCGCGGTGCGCGCCGACAAAGTGGTGATCTCCACTGGCGCCTACACCGAAGGCGACTGGAGCAACCTGCAGAAGCAGTTCTTCCGTGGCTACTACTACCAGGTGGCCTCCAAGCCCCTGCACGGCGCGGCTGCCGACAAGGTCCTGCGCCATGGCCAGGGCTCGTGGGACACCCGCACCGTGCTCAGCAGCATCCGCCGCGACGACCAGGGCCGCCTGCTGCTCGGCAGCCTGGGCCGGGTCGACAACAAGCCTGCGTGGTTCGTGCGCAGCTGGGCCGACCGCATCCAGAGCCACTACTACCCGGAGCTGGGCAAGGTCGAGTGGGAAATGCACTGGACCGGCTGCATCGACTTCACCCCCGACCACCTGATGCGCCTGTTCGAGCCGGCGCCGGGGCTGGTGGCGGTGACTGGCTACAACGGCCGTGGCAACACCACCGGCACGGTGATTGGCCGGGCGTTCGCCGAGTTCCTGCTCAAGGACGATCCGGACAGCCTGCCGATCCCGTTCTCGCCGATGAAAGGGGTGAGTGCGCCATCGTTGCGCACGGCGTTCTATGAGTCGGGGTTCTCGCTGTATCACGCCGGGCAGTGCCTGCGCGTGGTGCTGTAAGCCGCCGGCAGGGTTGCCCAACGACAAAAAGCCGCGCCCCCGGGGGACGCGGCTTTTTGTCGTTGGGCGGGGTCAGCTGAGCAGGTTTTTCACATTGCTCATCGCCTCATCGGCAAAGCCCTGCAGGAACGCCTGGAAGCCTGGCAGCGCCTCGGCCCCGCCTTGCAGGGGTTCGGCCTGGATGGTCCAGGTGGCGCGGCTGTGGCCGGCATCGAGCGCCTCCACGGCCATCGCCGCCCACAGGTTGCCGATGTTCAGGCTGGTGTAGATCAGGCTCCAGGTCATGTGCATGGCCTGCTCATCACGGGCGTTGAGCTGTTCGATCACCACGTTGCCGTCCTTGAACAGCTTCTTGCGCACCGAACGCACGCCGCTGCCAGTCATGTCGATGTGCGCCAGCGCCGGGATGAACACCGGGAAGCCGGCGAAGTTGCCGACGATGTTCCAGACGCTGGCGGCGGGCGCGGCGATGTCCACGCTGGCCACCACCTGGCAGCCTTCGGGGTTGCGGATCAGGGTATCGGGCTTGAGTGCTTGCATGTCGTGTTGCTCCGGTTGTGGATAAAGGTCAGATAAAGCCGATGTCGGCCAGGTAGCGGCAGCCCCGGCGCAGCAGCGCCGGGCTCTTGCTCGGGTAATGGCTGCCCATGCGCCGCACGCCGGCGCGGGCGTTGTCGTGGGCGATGCCGCCGATGTCGCCGATGTCTTCGCCGAAGCCGTCCAGGTAGAAACCGAGGACGTCATACAGCGCGTTGTCGCGGTCGATCCGGCGCAGGCGCTGTTGCCAGTGCTCGACGCTGACCAGCTCGAAGGCATGGCCCTGCTCGCGGAACGACGCCAGGTAATCGCTCCAGCGCAGCGGCTCGGGGTTGTGCAGGTTGAACACGCATTCGCCGGGCTGGTGGCGGCTGCTGTGGAAGGCGATGAAACGGGCGAGGAAGTCCACCGGCATCAGGTCGAAATCGATCTCCAGGCGCGGCACCTGGCCCAGCTGTAGCGAGCCCTTGAGCATCAGCATCAGGCGGTTGCTGTGGGGCTGGCAGACGCCGGTGCGGCTGTCGAAGGTGATGTTGCCGGGGCGGAACAGGTTGACCCACACCCCTTGCGCGCGGGCGCGCTGCAGGATGCGCTCGCCGACCCATTTGCTCAGGTTGTAGCCGTTGCGGATGTACAGCGGCGGCGTCGCCGCGGGCTCGGCCTCCAGCACCTGGCCTGCGGCGTCCACGGCACTGCAGGCGGACAGGGTCGAGACGAAGTTGAAGATTTTCTTGCGCCGGCCCTCGCACAACTGCAGGCACTCGAACAGCGGCTCGATGTTGTCGGCGGCCAGCGCCTGGTAGTCGAGCACATGGTTGACTTGCGCTGCGTTGTGCAGCAGCGCGCCGTAGTGTTGGTCCAGGTAGTCGTAGTCGGCCTGGGCCAGCCCCAGGCGCGGCTGGCGCAGGTCGGCTTCGAACACCCGCACGCGGGCCATGTCCAGCTCCAGCTGGTTGTCGCGCAGCGCCTGGGCGAAGCGTTCGCTGGCCGTGCGGCCGCTGGCGCAGCGCACCAGGCAGGCCACTTCGCTGGCGCCCCAGTCCAGCAGCGCCTCGACCAGGTGCACGCCGACGAAGCTGTTGGCGCCGGTGACGATCACCTTGTGCACATCGCCCAGTCGTTCCACCGGCAGCACCCGCAGGCCCAGTTCGCGCTGCGCGTCCTGTTCAGGGCGGGCCAGAGGGTCCTGCTGCACGGCCTCGACACCGTCGAGCAGCGCGCCCAGGCGTTGCACGGTCGGTTGCTCGATGAAGCGGTTGATCGCCACCCCCTGGCCGAAGCGTTCACGCACTTCCAGCAGCAGGCGCGACAGCAGGATCGAGTGGCCCCCCAGGTTGAAGAAGCTGTCGTCGATGGCGATATCGGCCTCGGGCAGTTCCAGCAATTCGCTCCACACCTCGCGCAGCTGATGCTCGGTGGCGGTCTGCGGTTGCAGGTGCTGCTGCGCCGGCAAGGCCAGTGGCCGCAGCAGCAGCGCCTGGCGGTCGACCTTGCCATTGGCGGTGTAGGGCATCTGCTCCAGCACCTGGTAGAACATCGGGCGCATGTAGTCGGGCAGGCTGCTTTCGGCGTGCTCGCGCAGCAGCGCCAGGGCCTCGGCGTTTTGCGGGTGGGCGAGGAAGGCCAGCACCCGCCGCTGGGGGTCGATCACCACCGCCACCTGGGCGAACAGGCGGGCGTCGCGCAGGCAGTGCTCGATCTCCTCGGGCTCCACGCGAAAGCCGCGGATCTTCACCTGGTTGTCGCGTCGCCCGCACAGCTCGATGCCCTGGGCGGTCCATTTGCCGATATCGCCGGTCCGGTAGGCCCTGAGCGAGCGGCCATCGGGCAGGCCCAGCTCGACAAAGCGCTCGGCCGTCAGCAGCGGATTGTTCAGGTAACCCAAGCCAACGCCGGGCCCGGCGATGTACAGCTCGCCGGGGGTCTGCTCCAGCACCGGGCGCAGGGCGTCATCGAGGATCAGCACCTGGGTGTTGGCGATCGGCCGCCCGAGGTTGCGGTTGCTGTCATCCGGCGCCATTACCCGCGTGGTGGCCAGCACCGTGGTCTCTGTCGGGCCGTAGATGTTGTGCATCCGGCACTGCCCGGCCAGCCGTGCGATCACTTCGGGTTCGCAGACATCGCCCCCGGTGATCAGGTGCTGCAGGCCCAGGTGTTCGTCGCGCGGCAGGATGCTCAGCAGGGCCGGCGGCAGGAACGCATGAGTGATTTCCTGGCTGTGGATAAGTGCCAGCAGTTGCCGCGGGTCGCGGCGCTGGTCTTCGCCAGGCAGCACCAGTTCGGCACCGCAGGCGAAGGTTGGCAGGATGTCCAGCAAGGATGCGTCGAAGCCGATGGTGGAAAACTGCAGTACCCGGCTGTGCCGATCCAGCGCCACGTGCTCGCGGTACCAGGCCATGAAATGCATCAGGTTGCCCTGGCTGAGCAGCACGCCCTTCGGCTGGCCGGTGGTGCCGGAGGTGTAGATCGCCACGCAGGGTTGCCCGACGTGCGCTTCGCGCAGTACCAGGCTCGGCAGCTCAGGGCCCTCCAAAGGCGCAATGTCACGGACGTCCAGGTGGGCGATGGCGGCAGGCAACTGGCCGTCATGCAGCAGCACGCAGGCGCCGGCATCGTCGAGGATGCGTTGGCGCCGCCCCGCTGGCGTGGCCGGGTCCAGCGGCAGGTAGATGGCGGCGCAGCCCAACACCGCCAGCAGGCTGGCGTAGAGCTCGGGCGACTTGCCCATGCACACCGCCACCACCGGCGGGGACGCGTGGGCGCCGGCCAGCAGCGGTAGCAGGGCTTGCTGGATGGCGGCTGTGCGGGCGTGCAGCTGGCGATAGCTATGGCGCTGGCCAGCGTCATGCAATGCCGGGGATGCGGCGTGCCGGCGCAGGCTCTGCTCCAGCTGCCCGACCAGGCTGCCCTGGGCCTGCTCCAGCAGGTCGGCACGCAGCGCACGGTTGAACGGATGCCGGTAGGCCAACGCCTCCAGCCAGCCCAGGCCGTGCTCGTGTTCGCTGGCGCCGGGGCTGACCGCCGGCGCCTCCTGCAGGTGCAGCGGGTTGCGGGCAAAGCGGGTGACGTGCAGGGCCAGTTGGTCGCACAAGGCCTGCAAGGTGTCTTGGTACAGTTGCTGGCCATTGCCCGAATCCGGCGCGGGCACCGGCAGCCGCTCGATCAGGCGCTGGGCACTGGCACTGCCGCACCAGCACAGGGTTTCCAGGTGCGGCAAGGTCTCGCCCAAGCGGGCGCCCAGGCGCAACCTGAGCAATGGCGTGCTGCCCAGTGCCTGCCAGTCGCCGCTGGCCAGGGCCAGGCTGCCGTCGTCCACCACCAGCCCGGTGGCGGGCGACAGCTGCTGGCGCAGGGCCTGCGCACTGTCCGCCGTGGTGGTGCCATGGCCATGTTCGTCGAGCAGGCGGGCAAAGGCGCCGATGGCGGGGCTGGTGCCCACCAGGAATATGTCGAGGCGTCTCATGATCGGTTCCTCAGGGCAGGTAGTCGCGCAGCGCGTCCTGCACGCAGGCCGATTCGAGCATCGAGCTGCTGCGCAGGAAACGCAGGATGTTGCCCAGCAGCGGGTGCTGGTGGTTGATCGGGTAGGCCAGGCCCCGAGCCTCCTCGCGCAGGGCCTCGCGCACCGCCTCGTCCACCGGCAGCGCGGCGATCAGGGCGAAGTCGAAGGCCTGCTGGATCTCGTTGGTCAGGTACTGGCCGAGGAACACCGGCAGTACCTCGGCGATCGCTTGCCGTTCGGCCTCTGGCGCGGCCTGCCAGTAGATCCGTGTGAGGCGGGCCCAGAAGCTCGAATGGCGGCCTTCGTCGAGCAGGTGGTCGGCCATCAGCCCCTTGACCGACGGTTTGACCGAATCATCCCGGGCGAACGCCGCGACATCGTCGGTCAGGGTGTTCTCGGCGATGCCCACGCACACCAGCTCCAGCGCGTCGCGCAGCGCTTCGGGCACCTGCTCCAGCGCCGCCGGGATGGCCCGGCTGAGTTCGATTTCCTCGGGCAGGGCGATCGGCGCGATGCCGGTCAGGGCGATGGTCTGCTGCAGGAAGTCCATGGCCACCAGGGCGTGGTAGTCCTCGTCGACCACCACGGTCATCGCGTCGTAGCGGCAGGCGAACGGGAAGCGCACGGCGAAGCGATCCTTGGCGATGCGCCGGGCGGTCCGGTCGACGATCTCGGTCTCGAAGATCACCACGTCGTTGATGAACTTGTAGAGGCTCTGCACCAGCACGAAGTCGCGCAGCTGCGGGCATTCGCGCTGGAAGGTGGCACCCAGCACCAGCGGCTGGCGGCTCAGCGGGTAGATCAACCGCTGGTCGTCCTCCAGCCGGCGCCGGGGGCGGGTGCGGATGGTTGCGCGTGCCTCCCAGGCGTCGGCGAAGGAGCGGTAGTCCACGGCGTTCATGGGTTGACCTCGGCGACCGGCGCCTGCAGCGCGGCGCGCAGGCGATCCCACAGGGCCATGCGGCTGTCCACGGCGTCGATGGCGGCGGCATGCACCTCCTCCTGGCGCAGCGGGTCATGCTCGACCAGGCGGGCCAGCAACTGCTCCGCGGCGGGGCCGTGGTCCTCGGAGTCGACTTCGATATGGCGCTGCAGGTAGTAACGGAAGGTCGGGGCCTGTTCGCTGCCGATACCCCACTCGTCGAGGATCTGCTGGAACATGGTCGGGATGACGCTTTCCCGGCCATGCAGGAAGGCCGCGGCCACACGGTGGGCAGGCGCATGCAGGGCCACTTCGAGGGTATCGCGCACGAATCGCTGGGCGGCGTCGCTGGCTTCGCAGCGCACCAGGGCGCTGAGCGCATCGACGCCTTGTTGCTGCAGGCTGATGAAGCGCTCGATGGCCTGGGTGCTGGCGCCGACCTCGCGCATGGCGTCCAGGTACAGCTCGAAATGGCTGTAATGGCCGTGGTCGAGGCGGTCGTCCGACTCCTCGCCGAGCACGATCTCGTTGATCAGCCGCGCGGCGGCCGGGTCGGCCGGGGGTAGCCAGGGCAGGCTGACGCAGGTCAGTTCCTGCTGCAGGCGCTTGGTCAGCGACATGAAGTCCCATACCGCGAATACATGGGTTTCCATGAACCGTCGCAAGGTCGCCAGCGAGTCGATTTCGGAGAACAGCGGGTGTTGGGAAAGTGCATGTTTTTTATGGTCGAGAGTGCGCTTCAATGTGCTCATGGAGGCTCCATTGGTTGTTGGTTTAAGTGTGGCAAGTTGTCCGTGCTCACTGTATTCAGGGCGAGCAAGTGCCCCGAACAAAGTTTCGCTGCAGATCAATAAGCCTAGGCCGCATGGGATGTTGCGGGCTGCTGTTCACGGTTGCCGCCGCGCTGCTGCACGGGGTGAGACAGAACTTAAAGCAATGACAAAGTTTGCTGCAATTGTTTTTTTAATTATTTTAAAGTTTGAGTATTTGCAAGTTGAGTGAGTGCGTTAAAACTTATTTAAAAGTTTTAATTTGGCAATAAGGTGCTCCTTCCGACAATTAACTATCAGAAAAACAAACAAGGAGTGAATGCTTCACTCGGAGCACTGATGAATGGGTGTTGAAGACGTTGAACTGTTAAGGGGCGGCTGATCGTGCTGCGGTCCTGGCCCCGGTGGCAGGCTCCTTCTGCGGGTGGAAGTGGCTGCAGGCGGCCAGGTCCGCTTTTAAATCAGCGGCCGCTGCAGTGTGTAGAGTGTGCTCAAAAGGCTGGCACCGCCATGGTCTGCGATGGATCGAGCAGTACCGGCGCCGTGATCACGGGCGTGAAACGCGGGTGGGGTCAGGCGAAACAGAGAAGCCCAAGGTGGGCATTGAGGACGCTTATCAGGCGTTGGTCGCCTGGCTGGCTGTGGGCCGGCAGCTCGACAAGCTCGAGCTCCCGGGGGGCAAGGCGCTGCCAGCCAAGCATGGCGGCCAGCGTTTCGGGGGGATAGAACGCGGTCACCGGCACCTGGATGTGCTCGGTTAGGCCACCTTCGGTGGCGTCAGGGCTGTCACAGCTGGAAACAAACAAACGTCGGGTTTGCCCAGGGTTGCTGCGCTGTGCCAGGTAGGTCAGGGCCAGCGCCAGGTGTGCGGCTTCATCCTGGGCAAACAGGGCGTGGGGGTGAGCCAGGAAGGGTTGCAGGCGGCTGGCCAGGGTGCGGGCCAGCGCAGGGAGGGACTGTGGGGCGTCGAGCTCAGCGGCGGGCACCGTGGCGCTGATGTCGACGGCGACCAGCTCGATGGGGTCGCTCAAGGCACGGGACCAAGTGCGGTACTGGATCAGCTGCTGGCGACTGCTGGCCAGGCAGATCAGGCGAATGCTGGGCAGTCGCGCGGGATCCTTTGCCTGTGGAGTGTGCTCGTGCACGGGCGTTCCTCTTGCCGGACACCTGCCGCGGGGTCAGCCGGCAGTTTGCCTGTCGAGGTATTTCCTGATGGTCCGGGCGGCATTGTTCAGGTGTGCTTCCAGCAGCCTGACGGCTTCGTCCACCAGCTTGTCGCTGGCGGCATCGGTCAGGGCGATGTGATCGTCCTGGGTGAGCTTGCCGAGCCCCATGGACGACAGGTGGAAGCGCAGGAAGCGTTCTTCTTCGTTGAGCTCGATTTCAATCAGGCGCAGCAGCTTCTGGTTCCCCGCCTTGCTGTAGAGCGTCATGTGGAACAGCCGGTTGAGGCGGCCGATCTCGGCGTGGCGGGTTTCGTTTTCCAGCTGTTGGATGTAACCCCGGGCCAGGGCAATGTCATCGGCGTCGAGCAGCGGGATCGACTGGCGCAGGGCCTCGGTCTCGAGGATGACGCGCAGGGCATAGGTGTCCACGGCGTCCTCGCCGATCAGCGGTGCGACCACCGCGCCCTTGTGCATCACCACCTGCAGCAGCGACTGCGCTTCGAGCTGGCGCAAGGCTTCGCGTACCGGCATGCGGCTGACGCCGAACAACGAGGCCAGTTCCTGTTGGCGCAAGGCGGTGCCTGGGGGCAGGCGGCCATCGAGGATGGCGCTGCGCAGGCGTTCTTCGATCACACTGCGGGCCAGGTGCGCCGGTACTTGCTCGCTGCCCAGCACGGTGCTCAGGAGTTTGGGTTTCTCAGCCACGCGGGTTTTGCCTCGGCAACATGAAAATTGGATCCAATAACCCTAGTGAGGGAACGGGGGTCTTGTCAAACCGCTTGCTTGGCGAGGCCTGCAGCCGGTGAAGAAACGCGGCTATCGTGAAGCAAGTCGCAGGCCTTGGGAAGTCGGCGAAAAGACCGCAGCCCGTACGAAGCCTGTTTGCCGACGGCTGGCAAACGGGCCACAACCTGCCATTGTCTTTTGCCATACCTGCCCGCACCATCGCGGCTTCCAACTGATTCTGAACGGGTGTTCGCAGTGGCGATACCTTGGGCCATTACAAGGACTGTACGCCGAATCGGTGCTGCCGCACTGCTGGGCTGCCTGTTGCTGGGCGCTACGCAGGCGGACTGGGACTTCGCGCAGATCAGCAGCCGTGCCCAGGCCCTCTACGGGCCCCTTGGCGCCGGCCAGGGGCGCATCGACGCCTGGCAGCGCCTGCTGGCGACCCATCAGCAGGGCAGCGAGTTGAGCCAGTTGCAGGCGGTCAACCTGTTCTTCAACACGCAGCTGCGCTATGTCGAGGACATCGACCTGTGGCGCGAGGTCGACTATTGGGCCACGCCGGTCCAGTCGCTGATCAAGGGGGCCGGCGACTGCGAGGACTACGCCATCGCCAAGTACTTCAGCCTGCGGCGCCTGGGCATTCCTGCCGACAAACTGCGTATCACTTACGTCAAGGCCCTGCGGCAGAACCGGGCACACATGGTCCTGACCTATTATTCAAGCCCACAGGCCCAGCCACTGGTGCTCGACAGCCTGATGGACGCGATCAAGCCGGCCAGCCAGCGTACCGACCTGTTGCCGGTGTACGCTTTCAACGGCGAGGGCTTGTGGCTGACGGGGGCGGGCGGCAACAAGAAAGTCGGCGATACCAAGCGCCTGTCGCGCTGGCAGGGGTTGCTGAAGAAAATGCAGGCCGAAGGCTTCCCGGCCGAGCCGGTTTACTGAAGGAGCACAGATGTCACTGTTCAAACAATTGCTGCTTGCCATTTGCCTGCTCCTGTTGGTCGCCTTCAGCGGCAGTTTCATGGTCAGCCTGGAGAGCTCGCGCAGCCAGTACGTCAACCAGCTGCGCGCCCATGCCCAGGATGCCGCGACCGCCTTGGCGCTGGCGCTGACGCCGAACATCGACGACCCGGCCATGGTCGAGCTGATGGTCAGCTCGATTTTCGACAGCGGTTATTACGCCAGCATCAAGGTCATCGAGCAGGGCACCAACGCCGTGCTGGTCGAGCGCCACGCCGTACCCGACAGCGCAGGTGTGCCGGCCTGGTTCATCCGGCTGGCCAGCCTGGAACCGGCCGGTGGCGATGCGATCGTCAGCCGTGGCTGGCAGCAGGCGGCGCGGGTCGAGGTGATCAGCCATCCGATGTTCGCCCTGGCCAAGCTCTGGCAGAGCGCCCTGGGCAGCCTGGGCTGGCTGTTGCTGTGCGGCGTGCTCAGTGCGGTGCTTGGCGCGCTGCTGCTGCGCCGGCAACTGCGGCCGCTGGATTACATGGTGGCGCAGTCCCATGCCATTGCCCGGCGCGAATTCCTCAGCCTGCCAGAACTGCCGCGCACGCCTGAGCTGCGCCGGGTGGTGCAGGCGATGAACCAGATGGTCGAAAAACTCGAAGCCTTGTTCCGCGAGCAGGCCGAGCGCAGCGAGCAGTTGCGCAATGAGGCCTACCAGGACAGCCTCACGGGCCTGGCCAACCGCCAATACTTCGAGATGCAGCTCAGTGCCCAGGTCAGCAACCTGGAGGAGGCCCGCGCCGGTTACCTGCTGCTGTTGCGCGTGCAGGACCTCGCCGGCCTCAATGCCCGCCTGGGTGGCCAGCGCAGCGACCAGTTGCTGCAGGCGGTGGGCGAGCAGCTGCGTCGGGCCTGCGCCCGCTACCCGCAAACCCATGACCTGATCGCCCGCAGCCGCGGGGGCGAGTTCGCCGTGCTGGCGCCGGGCCTGGTGCATGACGAGGCGATCGAGCTGGCCCAGGCCCTGGAAGCCAGCCTGCAAAGCCTGCACGAGACCGGTGCCAGCGATGTTGCCCCGGTGGCCTGTATCGGCCTGGTCAGCTACGCCCCGGGTGATGAGCCACAGGCCCTGCTCACCCAGGCCGATGAGGCCCTTGCCCGGGCCGAGAGCCAAGCCACGCCGAGCTGGATATGCCTGGAGCAGGGGCCGGCAGCCCAGGCCGTCGGCAGCCAGCAAGCCTGGCACAGCCGCCTCGACCAGGCCCTTAGCAAAGGGCAGTTCGAGCTGTTCTTCCAGCCGGTGGTGGACTGCCAGGCCCCGCAACGCATCCTGCATTTCAAAGTGACCTCACGGCTGCAGGACGGCCAGGGCGAGCCGTTGGCCGCCGGGTGCTTCCTGCCCTGGCTGGAGCGTTTCGGCTGGATGGCGCGGCTCGATGCGCTGATGCTGGAGCGGGTACTCAAGCATCTGCCACGGCACCACGCGGCGCTGGCGCTGAACCTGTCAGCCGCGACCCTGGCCGATGCCCAGGCCTTGCAGCGCGTCTACACGCTGTTAGGCCAGCACCGCGCGCTGGGGCCGCGGCTGACCTTCGAAATTGGCGAAGAGCAGTTGCCCGAACAGGCCGTACTGGAGCAGTTCACCCGGCGCCTGCACGGCCTGGGTTTCAGCCTGGCCCTGCAGCGTTTTGGCGGGCGCTTCAGCATGATCGGCAACCTGGCCCACCTGGGCCTGGCGTATCTCAAGGTCGACGGTGGTTACATCCGCAACATTGACCACGAGCAGCACAAGCGCCTGTTCATCGAGGCCATCCAGCGGGCGGCGCACAGCATCGATCTGCCACTGATTGCCGAACGGGTGGAAACCCAGGGGGAGTTGAAGGTGCTGTGCGAGATGGGCGTGCAGGGCATTCAGGGGCAGCGGGTGGGGCGGCCGGCGCCCTGGCGTTGAGGCCAGCGCCGGGCAGGGCGCTGGCAACCCTCAGATCAGCCCGCCGTGCTCATCTTCCTCGATCAGGTTGTTCAGGCCGCCCAGGGCCTTGCGCGCGCTGGAGCGGCTCAACAGCTTGGCCTGGGCGCCAGGGGGCAGGTCGGTGATGCTGAACACACCCTTGGCGGTCAGCACCTCGATCAGGTCCTCCAGTACCCGGATCATGTCCAGGTCGCTCTGCTTGAGCTGCTGCAGGCTGTTCTCGACCGCGTCCTCGGCGAGCCATGCCTGGACTTCCGCCTGGTCAGCCGAGAGCATTTCCGTGTAGCCGTGATAGGGGGCTGCTTCTACCCGCAGCAACTGGCCGTCGGCGTCGCGTTGCACGTAGAACATGGCGTCGTCCCTCGTCATCAAGATTCCTTTGGGTAGCCAGCAGCATAGGCAAAGTTCGCCGGGCGTGTTGGCCCGCAGCCACGGCACAGCCTCATATGCATATGCATTAAAGGTATTTAAATTATTTTTCTTATGACTTTATAGTCACTGCCACTGCGTACCTGCCGACCAATCGGCGCGCCGCACGACTCGAACCCACACGGGCAATCCCCGTGCGTTTCTGATCGTTGCGCGCCTTGGAAGTCGCGCACTTGCGTGGGAGTGAACAATGCCAGCCGCCTCGAACGCCTTGTCGACCATCGACAGCGCCTTGCCGCAAACCTTCGAAATCCGCCCGTTCACAGGTGCCGTCGGCGCCGAGATCGTCGGCCTCGACCTGACCCGACCGGTCAACGCCGAGGATTTCAACCGAATCCATCGCGCCCACCTGGACCACCACGTACTGGTGTTCCGCGACCAGCGCATCACCCCCGAGCAACAGATCGCCTTCAGCCGCCGCTTCGGCGAGTTGCAGATCCACGTGCTCAAACAGTTCCTGCTGGCCGGCCACCCCGAGATTCTGATCGTGTCCAACATCGTCGAGGACGGTGCCAACATCGGCCTGGGCGATGCCGGCAAGTTCTGGCATTCGGACCTGTCGTACAAGCAACTGCCGAGCCTGGGTTCGATGCTGCATGCCCAGGAGCTGCCCAGCGAGGGCGGCGACACCCTGTTCGCCGACATGCACAAGGCCTGGGACGCCGTGCCCGATGCCCTGCGCAAGGTCATCAAGGGCCGTGACGCCGCCCACTCCTACACCGCGCGTTATGCCGAGACCAAGTTCGAAGGCAACTGGCGCCCGACCTTGAGCGCCGAGCAGTTGGCCCAGGTGCAGGAAGTCATCCACCCGGTGGTGCGCACCCACCCGGAGAACGGGCGCCAGGCGCTGTTCGTCAGCGAGGGCTTCACCACCCGCATCGTCGGCCTGCCCGATGACGAAAGCCGCGACGTGCTGCAGCAGCTGTATGCCCTGAGCGTGCTCGAACAGAACATCTACCGCCATCAGTGGCAGCCCCATGACCTGGTGTTCTGGGACAACCGCTCGCTGATCCACCTGGCCACCGGCTGCCCCGCGCACCTGCGGCGCAAGCTGTACCGCACCACCATCCAGGGCGATGCCCCGTACTGACGACTGAGGAAATTCATCATGCGCAAATCCATCAGCCGCCTGGCGGCAAGCATTGGCCTGGGCGCCAGCCTGGTTGTCGGCAGCCTCGCGGCGCCGACCGTGGCCCACGCCGAGGGCAAGATCCGCATCGCCGAGCAGTTCGGCATCGTCTACCTGCTGCTCAACGTGGTGCGTGACCAGCACCTGATCGAGAAGCACGGCAAAGAACAGGGCATCGACATCGAAGTGGACTGGGCCCAGCTGTCCGGCGGCGCGGCGATCAACGACGCGCTGCTGTCGGGTTCGGTGGACATCGCCGGCGCCGGCGTTGGCCCGCTGCTCACCGTGTGGGACCGTACCAAGGGCCGCCAGAACGTCAAGGCCGTGGCCTCGCTGGGCAATTTCCCGTACTACCTGGTCAGCAGCAACCCCAACGTGAAGACCATCGCCGACATCGGCGACAAGGACCGCATCGCCGTACCGGCGGTGGGTGTCTCGGTGCAGTCGCGCTTCCTGCAATATGCCGCCGCGCAGCAGTGGGGCGACAAGGAGTACAACCGCCTCGACAAGTACACCCTGGCCGTGCCGCACCCGGATGCCACCGCCGCGTTGCTGGCCGGCGGCACCGAACTCAACGGGCACTTCTCCAACCCGCCGTTCCAGGACCAGGTGCTGGCCAACAAGAACGTCCACGTGGTGCTTAACAGCTATGACCTGCTCGGCCCCAACTCGCCGACCCTGCTGTTCGCCACCGAGAAATTCCGCAAGGACAACCCCAAGACCTACAAGGCCTTCGTCGATGCCCTGGCCGAAGCCGCCGACTTTGCCCAGAAGGACAAGGCGGCCGCCGCCGACACCTACATCCGCGTGACCAAGGCCAAGATCGACCGCGACGCGCTGATCAAGCTGATCGACAACCCGCAGTACGAATTCACCGTGACCCCGAAGAACACCTACAAGTTGGCCGACTTCCTCTACCGCGTCGGTGCGATCAAGAACAAGCCGGCGTCGTGGAAGGACTACTTCTTCCAGGATGAACGCCCGTTGCAGGGGAGCTGACCGACCATGACCGCCCCATTGCCAGGCCACACGGCCAGCAACCTGAGCCGTGTCGCCACCCCACCGCTGCTGGCGGTGGACAACCTGAGCCTCGAATACCGCACCGCGCAGCGCGTGGTGCGGGCCACCCACCAGGTCAGTTTCGAAGTCGACCGCGCCGACCGCTTCGTGCTGCTCGGCCCCTCCGGCTGCGGCAAGTCCACCTTGCTCAAGGCCGTGGCCGGGTTCATCGAGCCCCGTGAAGGGCAGATCCTTTTGCAAGGCCAGCCGGTACGCGGCCCCGGGCCGGACCGTATCGTGGTGTTCCAGGAGTTTGATCAGCTGCCGCCGTGGAAGACGGTGAAGCAGAACGTGATGTTCCCGCTGCTGGTGTCCGGCCAGCTCAAGCGCGCCGAGGCCGAGGAGCGCGCCTTGCACTATCTGGAAAAGGTCGGCCTGGCGGCGTTCGCCGATGCCTATCCACACACCCTGTCCGGCGGCATGAAGGCCCGGGTGGCGATTGCCCGGGCGCTGGCGACCCAGCCGAAGATCCTGCTGATGGACGAGCCCTTTGCCGCGCTCGATGCCCTGACCCGGCGCAAGATGCAGGAAGAGTTGCTGCTGCTGTGGGAGGAAGTGCGCTTCACCTTGCTGTTCGTCACCCACTCCATCGAAGAAGCGCTGGTGGTGGGCAACCGCATCCTGCTGCTGTCGCCGCACCCGGGCCGGGTGCGGGCCGAAGTGCACAGCCACCAGTACGATCTCGGCAGCCTGGGCGGCAGCGACTTCCAGGCCAGTGCCCGGCGCATCCACCGCTTGCTGTTCGACGAAGACGAGGCGCCGGCACAGGCCAGCGACCTTGGCTTCAACGACATCCGCATCGCCTACTGAACAGGAGCCTTGGCATGACGACGACAGCTGTTCGCCAGGAATACGAAGTGCAGTTGCAGCCCCTGCCCGGGGTGCCGCTGGAACGTGATCTGCCGCTGGCCCAGCGCCTGTGGCAGCAGGGCTGGCTGCGCAAGGCGATGATCCTGGTGCTGCTGGCCGTGGTGTGGGAGCTGGTGGCGCGCTTCACCGACAACGACCTGCTGCTGCCGAGCTTTGTGCAGACGGCTACGGCATTGGCGGAGGGGCTGCTCAGCGGCGAGATATTCGCCAAGGTCGGTGTGTCGCTGGTGGTGCTGCTCAAGGGCTACGTATTGGGGATCGTCCTGGCCTTCGGCCTGACCAGCCTGGCGGTGTCGACCCAACTGGGGCGCGACTTGCTGGGCACCCTGACCTCGATGTTCAACCCGCTGCCGGCCATCGCCCTGCTGCCGCTGGCGCTGCTGTGGTTCGGGCTGGGCGACAACAGCCTGATCTTCGTGCTGGTGCATTCGGTGCTGTGGGCGCTGGCGCTGAACACTTACGCGGGCTTTCTCGGCGTGTCGGAAACCCTGCGCATGGCCGGGCGCAATTACGGCCTGCGCGGCTTGCGCCTGGTGCTGCATATCCTGGTGCCGGCGGCGCTGCCGTCGATCCTGTCGGGGCTGAAGATTGGCTGGGCCTTCGCCTGGCGCACCTTGATCGCCGCCGAACTGGTGTTCGGTGCCAGCAGCGGCAAGGGTGGGCTGGGTTGGTACATCTTCCAGAACCGCAACGAGCTGTATACCGACAAGGTGTTCGCCGGGTTGGCCGTGGTGATCCTGATCGGGTTGCTGGTCGAGGGGCTGGTGTTCAATACCCTGGAACGGCTGACCGTGCGGCGTTGGGGCATGCAGCGCTAGTCC
>NZ_JBOBDM010000064.1:0-31847 GCF_050586605.1 Pseudomonas sp. ES1
CCCAATTGCATCACCCGTGGGTCTTGCCCAACAACGCGTGATACAACTCTGTATCCCCCAAAATCCCCACCAGCTTGTCGTTCTCCTGCAGCACCAGCTTGTTGCCGGTCTGGTAACGAATCTGCAGCGCTTCGCGCATGCCGATGTCGGCGTGCACCACGGTCGGCCGGCGATCCAGCCCTTCCACCGCTTGCCCCGGCACCCAGTTCTGCATGTCCAGCCCGTTCTGCCCCTGGCGAGCACGCTTGATCGAGTTGCCTTCACCCAGGTCCAGCCACGAATCGCCGCCCGGGTCCAGGCACACCGAGCCATTGACCCGTTTGCACTTGTCCAGGGTGCGCATCAGGCTGCGGCCGCACAGCACGTTCAGCGGGTTGGTGTGGGCGACGAAGGTCCGCACGTACTCGTCGGCCGGGTTCAGCACGATCTCCTCGGGCTTGCTGTACTGGATGATCCGACCGTCCTTCATGATGGCGATGCGGCTGCCCAGCTTCAGGGCTTCGTCCAGGTCGTGGCTGACGAACACGATGGTCTTGCTGAGTTTGCTTTGCAGGGCCAGCAGCTCATCCTGCAAACCTTGGCGGATCAGCGGGTCGAGGGCCGAGAACGGTTCGTCCATCAGCAGGATGTCGGCGTCCATCGCCAGCGCCCGGGCCAGGCCCACGCGCTGCTGCATGCCGCCGGAGAGCTCGTCGGGCTTCTTGTTGCGCCATTGGGTCAGGCCCACCAGCTCCAGCTTCTCGTCCACCAGCTTGCGCCGCTCCTTCTCTGGGCGGCCCTGCATTTCCAGGCCGAAGCTGATGTTCTCGCGCACCGTCAGCCAGGGCATCAGGGCGAATTTCTGGAACACCATGGCGATGCGCTTGGTGCGCATCATCTTCAGCTCCGCAGGGGTGCAGTGGGCGATGTCGATGTGCTTGCCTTCGTGCTCGACGAACAGCTTGCCGCGGCTGACGGTGTTCAGGCCGTTGATGCAGCGCAGCAGGCTCGACTTGCCCGAGCCGGACAGGCCCATGAGCACGCAGATCTCGCCCTTGTTGATGTCCAGGTTGGCCTTCTCGACACCGACCACCAGGCCGGTCTGCTTGAGGATCTGTTCGCGGGTCTTGCCTTCGTCCAGCAGCGACAGCGCCTCGCGCGGCTTGTTGGAGAAGATGACGTCGACGTCTTCGAAACGAATGATGCTCATGCCTCACCCCTTACCGGCAGTTCCGGTTGCTTGCAGATACGGTCCAGCATGATCGCCAGCAGTACGATTGCCAGGCCCGCTTCGAAGCCGAGCGAGATATCGGCGGTGTTCAGTGCGTTGACCACAGGTTTGCCCAGGCCGTCGGCGCCCACCAGGGCAGCGATCACCACCATCGACAGCGACAGCATGATGCATTGCGTCACGCCGGCGGCGATGCTCGGCATGGCGTGGGGCAGTTCGATGCGGGTCAGCAGCTGGCGGCGCGAGCAGCCGAAGGCCTTGCCGGCGTCGAGCAGCTCCTGCGGCACGTCGCAGATGCCCAGGTAAGTGAGGCGGATGGGGGCGGCGATGGCGAACACCACCGTCGAGATCAGCCCCGGCACCACGCCCAGGCCGAACAGGGTCAGCGTGGGGATCAGGTACACGAAGGTGGGTACGGTCTGCATCAGGTCCAGCACCGGGCGCATGCCGGTGTAGAACATCGGCTTGTGTGCGGCGACGATGCCCAGCGGCACGCCGATGGCCACGCACACCACGGTGGCGAAGCTCACTTGTGCCAGGGTTTCCATGGTTTCCTGCCAGTACCCCAGGTTGAGGATCAGCAGGAACGACAGGGCGACGAATACGGTAAGGGCCCATTTGCGCTGGATCAGGTGCGCGAGGGCGGCGAACAGGGCGATGAGCACGAAAGGGTTGAACCAGGTCAGGGCGCCGGTGACCCCATGAATCATGAATTCCAGGCCCTTGGCGATGGCGTCGAAGTAATCGGCGCCATTCTGGGTCAACCATTCGACGAATGAGGCGATGTACTGCCCCAGGGGTATTTTCTGATCGATAAGCATGATAGCGAGCTTCCACCTGCAAAGATTGAAATCAGTTCGGGGTGGGCACGGTCCCACCCCGCGGTGTTGCCAAAGCGTCTTGCGTTATTGCGTCAGTTTGGCCTTGGCCGCCTCAAGGCCGGGTTTGCCATCCACGGTCGTCACCCCTGCCAGCCAGGTGTCGAGCACTTGCGGGTTGTTCTTCAGCCACGCCTTGGCGGCTGCGTCGGCTTTCATCTTGTCGTCCAGGACCTTGCCCATCAGCTCGCTTTCCATGTCGAGGGTGAACGACAGATTCTTCAACAGCTGGCCCACGTTGCTGCATTCCTGCGCATAGCCTTTGCGGGTGTTGGTCAGCACGGTGGCCTTGCCGAAATCGGGGCCGAAGAACTCATCGCCGCCGGTGAGGTACTTCATGGCGAAGCGCTTGTTCATCGGGTGCGGTTCCCAGCCCAGGAACACCACCGCCTCACCGCGTTTCTGCGCCCGGTCGACCTGCGACAGCATGCCCGCCTCGCTGGACTGCACCAGCTTGAAACCGGCTGCCTTGAGGCCGAAGGCGTCCTTGTCGATCATGCTCTGGATGGTGCGGTTGCCGTCGTTGCCCGGCTCGATGCCGTAGATCTTGCCTTGGAGTTCCTTCTTGAACTTGGGGATGTCGCTGAAGTCCTTCAGGCCCTTGTCATACAGCGCCTGGGGCACCGCCAGGGTGTACTTGGCGTTCTCCAGGTTGGCGCGCACGGTTTCGACGGTACCGGCATCGCGGTACTGCTTGATGTCGTTTTCCATGGTCGGCATCCAGTTGCCGAGGAACACGTCGAGGTCCTTGCCCCCGGCCAGCGACTTGTAGGTCACCGGTACCGAGATCATGTTGGTGTGGGTCTTGTACCCCAGGGCCTCGAGCACCACGCTGGTCATCGCGGTGGTCACGGTGATGTCGGTCCAGCCGACGTCGGAGAACCGTACCGTCTGGCACTGTTCGGGTTCTGCAGCCTGGGCCAGCAATGGAGCGGACAACATCGCAACCAGCAACAGCGAGGGTGAAGCTTTCATAGGTGGACTCCTGTGATTTTATCTTCGGGTTCGCGGGGGCCGTCGGCGCTTTCTAGGGTGCCGATCAGCCAGGCCTGCAGAGGGCAGGATGCGAGGCCGTGCAAAACGAGTCGCTTTCGATAATCCTCCAGCGTTCGGCAATCGCCTACTGGTGGCGTCGTATCCAGTACAGGACGGGTCGCATCCAGTACGGGCAATGTCGCAACTGGATTTTTCCACCCCCGTGCCCGGGTTTTTACGCCGTCCGAGCGCTGCAAAACGGCGCGAACCGGACCGGATCAGTGCGGCGCAGGCGGACAAAAGTACGTCGGTTGCAGACGGCGAGGGGGTGGGCAAAAGCCCGATGATGCGAGCATTCCAAGGCGGCTCGACGCTTCAGCCTAGCAGTTGTGCAAGGCGGCGTTTGGCGCGACCAGGCAAGCCCATCAAGAGGTGAAGCGACAATGGCCATCAGCGTGTTCGACCTGTTCAAGATCGGTGTCGGGCCTTCCAGCTCCCACACCGTCGGCCCCATGCGCGCCGGCGCGCTGTTCGTCCAGGGCCTGCGCCAACGCGGCGAGCTGGATCAGGTGCGGCGCATCGAAGTGCGCCTGTATGGCTCGCTGTCGGCCACCGGTGTCGGGCACGGCACCGACAGCGCCACCATCATGGGCCTGATGGGCGAATGGCCCGACGCCATTGACCCGAGCCAGATCACCCCACGCATCGCCGACCTGCGCGAAACCAACGTGCTCAAGCTCGACAACCGCCTGCCCATCGAATTCGTCTGGGCCCGCGACATGCTGCTGCTGGACGAGAACCTGCCGTACCACCCCAACGCCATGACCCTGGTGGCCGAAGGCGAGGGCGGCGAACTGCACCGTGACACCTATTACTCGGTGGGCGGCGGTTTCGTGGTCGACGCCGCCCAGGCCGCCAGCGGCGTGCTGGACGCCGACCAGACCGTGTTGCCCTACGATTTCAACAGCGCCGCCGAGCTGCTGCACCTGTGCAAGCAAAACGACCTGCGCGTGTCGCAATTGATGCTGGAGAACGAAAAGGTCTGGCGCAGCGAAGAAGAGATTCGCGCCGGCCTGCTCAAGCTCTGGAGCGCCATGCAGGAATGCGTGAACAACGGCCTCAAGCACGAGGGGACGTTACCCGGCGGGCTCAATGTGCGCCGCCGCGCCGCCAAGCTGCACCGCAGCCTGCAGGAGATCGGCAAACCCAACGTCATCGGCTCGACCATGAGCGCCATGGAGTGGGTCAACCTGTTCGCCCTGGCGGTCAACGAAGAAAACGCCGCCGGCGGGCGCATGGTGACCGCGCCCACCAACGGCGCGGCGGGGATCATCCCGGCCGTGCTGCACTACTACATGCGTTTCTCCGACGTGGTGGACGAGTCCAACGTTGTCGACTTCTTCCTCGGTGCGGCAGCCGTCGGCATCCTGTGCAAGAAGAACGCGTCGATTTCCGGCGCCGAAGTCGGCTGCCAGGGCGAGGTCGGCTCGGCCTGCGCCATGGCCGCCGCGGGCCTGGCCGATGTGCTCGGTGCCACCCCGGCGCAGTTGGAGAACGCCGCCGAGATCGCCCTGGAACACAACCTCGGGCTGACCTGCGACCCGGTCGGTGGCCTGGTCCAGGTGCCTTGCATCGAGCGCAACGCCATCGCTGCGGTAAAAGCGATCAACGCCGTGCAGATGGCCCTGCGCGGCGACGGCGAACACTTCATCTCCCTCGACCAGGTGATCCGCACCATGCGTGACACCGGTGCCGACATGCACGACAAGTACAAGGAAACCTCGCGCGGGGGCCTCGCGGTCAGCGCCATCGAGTGCTGATGCGCCGTTTCTGCCCGTGCCTGGCCGCTGCGCCACATTTTGGCGCAGCGCTTGTCATCTACCGGTTGTCGGCTGTCGTTACCGGTAGCGTCGTTGTCGGTGACACTTAAGTTTGTCGCATCTGGGCAACCTTCCCAGCAGTGCTACCGAACTGCTCAGTCGTTACACCTGAAGGCGCTGGCGCGCCGGTTTGCGATTAGGTCTACGCTCGATCCAGAGCCCGCTGCACGCCGCTTTTCGACGTCGTTTTTGGGTTTTGTTGGATACGTGTTCAATTTCAGGCATGCCATTTGCGTTGAGATTGGCAAAGCCCCTGCATACGAAACGGGGCCATTACAAGAACAGTGCTCGCCTGAGGCACACCCTGCATTGTGTGAGGAGAAATCGCGATGACGTCGTACACCTCCGGGACCCCAACCCAGAACCGCACAGCACCCCAGTCCATTGGTTTTCTCCTGTTGGACAACTTCACCCTCATTTCCCTGGCGTCGGCAGTCGAACCCCTGCGCATGGCCAACCAGCTGTCCGGCCGTGAGCTGTACCGCTGGCACACCCTGACCGCCGACGGCGGCCAGGTGTGGGCCAGCGATGGCCTGCAGATCACCCCCGACGCCGCCATGCACAGCGCCCCGCCGATCGACACCGTGATCGTCTGCGGCGGCGTGGGCATCCAGCGTACCGTCACCCGTGAGCACGTCACCTGGCTGCAGGCCCAGGCCCGTCAGTCGCGCCGCCTCGGCGCGGTGTGCACCGGCAGCTGGGCGCTGGCCTGCGCCGGCCTGCTCGACGGCTTCGATTGCAGCGTGCACTGGGAATGCCTGGCCGCGATGCAGGAGGCCTACCCGCGGGTGAACATGAGCACCCGCCTGTTCACCCTCGACCGCAATCGCTTCACCAGCTCCGGCGGCACCGCGCCGCTGGACATGATGCTGCACCTGATCAGCCGCGATCACGGCCGTGAACTGTCGGCGGCGATTTCCGAGATGTTCGTCTACGAGCGCATCCGCAACGAACAGGACCACCAGCGCGTGCCGCTCAAGCACATGCTCGGCACCAACCAGCCGAAGCTGCAGGAAATCGTCGCGCTGATGGAGGCCAACCTGGAAGAGCCGATCGACCTCGACGAGCTGGCGGTGTACGTGGCGGTGTCGCGGCGCCAGCTCGAGCGCCTGTTCCAGAAGTACCTGCACTGCTCGCCGTCGCGCTACTACCTCAAGCTGCGCTTGATTCGCGCACGGCAACTGCTCAAGCAGACCCCCATGTCGATCATCGAGGTGGCCTCGGTGTGCGGCTTCGTTTCCACCCCGCACTTCTCCAAGTGCTATCGCGAGTACTTCGGCATTCCGCCGCGTGACGAGCGTGTGGGCTCCAACACCACCCAGCAGGTGGCGATGATGCCGATCCCGCAGGCAATGGCCCTGTCGCCGCACAGCGGCCCGCTGGCGGCGCTTAGCCAGGCGCGCAACGAGTCGACCTTCGCCAGCGTCAGGCTCTGACACCGCGTCGCTTTTTTCGCGGGTGAACCCGCTCCCACAGGTACTGCACCCTCTTCAAGAGCGATGCAGCACCTGTGGGAGCGGGTTTACCCGCGAAAAGGTCAATGGAAATTGGACGTCAGGCGCGCTTGCTGTACTGCGCCAATGCCGGCAGCAACTGCTTGTCGATGGCCTGGCGCACTGCCGGGAGAATGGTCGCGCTGCCGGTGTACATCTGCTCCACCATGCCCTTGAGGGCACGGGCATTGGGCTCGGTCAGCCCCCTTACCACCACCTCGCAGGCCTGCTCGGCGCTGGCGCCGGCCGGAATGTCGAAGCCCCGCGAGCGCAATTGGCCCAGCAGGTCATCCTGATCGATCAAATCCGCATGCATCATGGCTGTAATCCTTCTGCTGCTGTTGTTTGCGACCGATTCTGTGACCAAGCCGACCACCCGGCAAGGGCAGACTGTCGCGATGGCCGCTTTGGCTAAGAACAGGTCGTTTACGGCTAAATTGCCCAGGACAGAAGCCAGCAAACTGAAGTCATTCACGGCACCGAGGGTTTGGTCACCCTCACTTCTCGCACAGTGGATGTTGCTCGCTCTTGGCCCCGCAAGCTCACGGCTTTGCGGGGTTATTTTTTGGCCACGAGCGATGGCTTGTTCCGGCTATCCAGGCAGTGCTATCAGCCGGCCTGCGAATTCGGCGTCAGGCAGATCCTGCTGCCCAAGCGCAATCGCGCGTAGCAACTCGACACTGCGCTCCCCGAACGGCGCCGACTTCGGCCCCGCCAGGTCCACATGCAACAACATCTGCTCACTGGCTGCCAGCGCCTCGTCGAACCCTGCCCGGTGCAGGCTGTGGTACAGGTGCAGGCGCTTCTTGTCGAAGCCAATGATCTGCGTCTGCACCCACACCTCGGTATCCAGCTTTACCTCGTGCAGGTAGTTGATATGCGCCTCCAGGGTGAACAGCGAATGCCCGCTCTGCCCCCGCGCATCGGCATCCAGGCCGATGCGCTCCATCAGCGCGTCGGTGGCGTAGCTGAAGATCAGCAGGTAGTAGGCGTCGCGCAGGTGGCCGTTGTAGTCGACCCAGTCGGGCAGCACGGCTGTGCGATAGGTGGTCAGTGCGGGCATCGTCGTCTCCTCAGTCGCCGAAGGCCATGCCGTGCTTGGCCTTGCTGTTCTTCACCGCTTCGAGCACCGCCAGCAGGGTGTCGTCACGGTAGCGTTCCAGCGCCGCGATGCTGCGCTCGCCCAACTGCTCCGAAGTACCGTCGACCACATCGTCGATCAGTTTGTCGGTCAGCTCCGGCGCCGGCAGGTAGGTCCAGGGCAGTTGCAGCGCCGGGCCGAACTGGGCCATGAAGTGGCGCATGCCGGCATCGCCCCCGGCCAGGGTATAGGTGAGGAAGGTCCCCATGAACGACCAGCGCAGGCCTGCGCCAAAACGGATCGCATCGTCGATTTCGCCGGTGCTGGCGACGCCGTCGTTGACCAGGTGCAGGGCTTCGCGCCACAGCGCTTCGAGCAGGCGGTCGGCGATGAACCCTGGGACTTCCTTGCGCACATGCAGCGGGCGCATGCCCAGCGCGGTGTAGATGGTCTTGGCCGCCTCGATGGCCTCCGGGCTGGTGTTGCGCCCGCCAACGATTTCCACCAGCGGCAGCAGGTACACCGGGTTGAACGGGTGGCCCACCACGCAGCGTTCGGGATGGCTGGCCGACTCGTAGAACTCGCTGGGCAACAGGCCCGAGGTGCTGGAGCCGATGATCGCGTTCGGCTTGGCGGCCGCGCTGATCCTGGCGTGCAGGTCGAGCTTGAGGTCCAGGCGTTCGGGCGCGCTTTCCTGGATGAAGTCGGCGTCGCGCACGCATTCTTCGATGGTGCTCACGAACTTCAGGCGGCCCTGTGCGGCGCCGGGGGCCAGGCCTTGTTTCTCCAGCGCCGGCCAGGCGTTGGCGATGCGTTTGCGCAGGGCGGCTTCGGCACCGGGCGCCGGGTCCCAGGCGACCACGTCCAGGCCGTGGGCCAGGGCACGGGCGACCCAGCCGCTGCCGATGACGCCGCTACCCAGGGCGGCGAAGGTCTTGATGTCGGTGATAAAAGGCATATCTGACTCTCACTGAAAATTTCATGGCTGGGCGCAGGCCCTGTGGGCTGGTTTTATCCGCGACGCTTGAGGTTCATTTTTTCGCGGCCTTCGGCCGGGGTGAGCACGCGGCCACCGAGGCGCGAGATGATCTCCACCGCGCGCTCCACCAACTGGCCGTTGCTGGCCAGCACACCGCGGTCCAGGTACAGGTTGTCTTCCAGCCCGACTCGCACGTTGCCGCCCAGCAGCACCGCCTGGGCGGCCATCGGCATCTGCATGCGGCCGATACCGAAGCCGGCCCAGGTGACGTCGGCGGGCAGGTTGTCGACCATGGCTTTCATCGTCGTGGTGTCGGCCGGCGCGCCCCACGGGATGCCCAGGCACAGCTGGAACAGCGGGTCGTGCAGCAGGCCTTCCTTGATCATCTGCTTGGCGAACCACAGGTGGCCGGTGTCGAAGATCTCAAGCTCCGCTTTGACGCCCAGCTCGGTGATGCGTTTGGCGCCGGCGCGCAGTTGCGCCGGGGTGGACACGTAGATGGCGTTGCCGTCGCCGAAGTTGAGGGTGCCGCAGTCCAGGGTGCAGATTTCCGGCAGCAGCGCCTCGACGTGGGCCAGGCGCTCCAGCGGGCCGATCAGGTCGGTGCCGGCGCCGAACTCCATGGGCGTTTCGCCCGGGCCGATCTCCAGGTCGCCACCCATGCCGGCGGTGAGGTTGACGATGATGTCCACGTCGGCTTCGCGGATGCGCTCCATCACTTCGCGGTACAGCGCCACGTCGCGGCTGAAGCGGCCGGTCTGCGGGTCGCGGACGTGGCAGTGGACCACGGTGGCGCCGGCCTTGGCGGCTTCCACGGCGGCTTCGGCGATCTGTTTCGGGGTGACCGGGACCAGGTGGCTCTTGGCGACCGTGTCGCCAGCGCCGGTGAGGGCGCAGGTGATGATGACGTCGTGGTTCATGGGGTTGTTCCTTGGGGTGTCGGTGTTGGCCTTTTCGCGGGTAAACCCGCTCCCACAGGGGCTGTAGAGGCCTGTGGGAGCGGGTTTACCCGCGAAGAGGCCGGATCAGTTGGCAGTGAGCTTGAGGTTGTCGGCGGCCGGCTTGCCGTCGAAGGTGGTCACACCTTGCAGCCAGCGGGCCTTGTCCTCGGGGTGGTCCTTGAGCCACTGGCGGGCCGATTCCAGCGCATCCTTGTGGTCGAGCAGCGGCTGCATCATGCGGCTCTCGTCCTCGGCGCTGAAACTGAGGTTGGTCAACAGGCGATGGGCGTTGGGGCACCGTTCGGCGTAATCCGGCGCAGTCACCGTCCACACCGTGGCGCGGCCTTCGTCCGGGCCGAGGGCGTCCTGGCTGTCGCCCAGGTAGACCATGTCGATATTCACGTTCATCGGGTGTGGCGCCCAGCCGAAGAACACCACCGCTTCGTTGCGCCGCACGGCGCGGTCGACCGCGGCGAGCATGCCGGCCTCGCTGGACTCGACCAGCTGGAACTTGCCCAGGTCGAACTGGTTCTTGGCGATCATCGCCTTGATCTGGGTGTTGGCGCCGGAACCCGGCTCGATACCGTAGATCTTGCCGCCCAGCTCTTTCTGGAACTTGTGGATGTCGGCGAACGTCTTCAAACCCTTGTCGGCGAGGTATTTCGGTACCGCCAGGGTAGCGCGGGCATCCTCCAGGCTTGGCTTGTCGAGCACCTTGACCTGGCTGGCTGCCACGAACGGGGTGATGGTCTGGGTCATGATCGGGTTCCAGTAACCCAGGAACATGTCCAGGCGCTTGTCGCGGATGCCGGCGAAGATGATCTGCTGCGAGGCGCTGGTCTGCTTGGTCTGGTAGCCCAGGCCATCGAGCAGCACCTGAGCCATGGCGCTGGTGGCGATCACGTCGGTCCAGTTGACCACGCCCAGGCGCACGTCCTTGCAGGCGGCGGGTTCGGCGGCGAACAGGGGGGTAACTACGGTGGTGCTGAGCGCGAGGGACAACAGGCTGCGGCGGATAAAGCGTTGCATGGTGGCTCTCCATCGGCAGTGCATATTGTTATGGGTTCCGGCCTCTGCGGGCCGTGAGAACACGCTACGCTGGTGACGGGGTGGGAAATCGCACCCTGGCGACCAACACTTGCACGCAGGCGACCACTTTTTGTGGGGAGCATGGGATGTCCCAAACGCTGCATTTCCTCTTGTTGCCGGGCTTCTCGGCCATGGGCTTCATCAGCGCCATCGAGCCGCTGCGGGTGGCCAATCGCTTTCGCGGCGCGCTGTACCAGTGGCGCGTGCTCAGCCTCGATGGCGGGGCGGTGCAGGCCAGCAACGGCATGTCGGTGAATGCCGATGGCGCGCTGGGTGAAGGCGAGCAGGTACGCCTGCTGCTGGTGGTGGCCGGCTTCGAGCCGCTGGCCTGCTATGGGCCGGCACTGCAGCAGGCGCTGCGCCGTCTTGACCATGAAGGCGTGGTGCTGGGCGGCATCGACACGGGCGCCATGGTGCTGGCCGAGGCCGGCCTGCTCGATGGCTATCGCGCCACCCTGCACTGGGAGGCGCTGGAGGCCTTCAAGGAGCGATATCCGCGCCTGCAGGCGACCCAGGAGCTGTTCGAACTCGATCGCCGGCGCATCACCTGTGCCGGCGGCACCGCGTCCATCGACCTGATGCTCGACCTGATCGCCCAGGCCCATGGCAGCGAGCTGGCGGTGCAGGTGTCCGAGCAGTTCGTGCTCGGCCGCATCCGCCCGCGCCAGGACCACCAGCGCATGCAGATCGCCAGCCGCTATGGGTTGCGCAACAAGAAGCTGGTGAAGGTGATCGGCGAAATGGAGCGCAACACTGAGCTGCCGCTCAACACCCAGGTACTGGCCGAGGCGATACAGGTCACCCGGCGCCAGTTGGAGCGGCTGTTCCGTCTGCACCTGGACGACACACCCAGTGGTTTCTACCTGCGCTTGCGCCTGGACAAGGCCCGGCAGCTGTTGCGCCAGACCGACATGAGTGTGCTGGAGGTGGCGGTTGCCTGCGGCTTCGAGTCGTCGTCGTACTTTACCCGCTGCTACCGGGCACGCTTCGAGCGGTGCCCGCGGCAGGACCGCCAAGTGGCGGGCGCCGATTACCGCCCGCTGAATGCATAGGGCGCACTTCCCGATTATTGTCAGACCGATAGTCCAATAGCGTAGGCAATCCATAAACGAACCAAGGATTGTCACGATGTCTCCTACGCATGGATTCAGCAAATACCTGTTCAGCTCGCTGGCGCTCGCCTCGATGCTGGCGCCCTGGCAGGCCCATGGCGCTGTGCCAGGTTGCGAAAGCACCAGCACCGATCTGTATCAGGACTACTACCAGCCCGGCTGGAACCAGCTGGCCGACTACCCCGATGGCCGGCAGAAGATGATCATCGCCTCCGACCCCCAGGCGTTCCGCTACATGAGCCAACGTTTCGATGAGTACGTCGAGGAGATCGACTCGGCCGGCTGGCACAAGACCGCGCCGGTCTATGAGGCAATCGCCCGCGAGCGTGACGTTCCCTACCATGTGCCGGTGGTGGTCAACGGTGACATCACCGAATACGGCCATGGCAACGAACGCTCGGCGATGCAGGCGATGTTCCGCAAGATGGCCAACGGTGTTGGCGGCCCGCTGCTGCTGCCGGGGCTGGGCAACCACGACTATGAAAACAACGTTGACGACTGCAGCAACAATGGCTGCGCCCGCGACGCCGTCTGCGACCACATCGCCTGGGTCAAGGCCATGGATCCGGTCAACGATTTCGACTATCGCTACCAGAACAACACACACTCGGGCTCGTTGTCCTACTCGGTCACCGTGGGCCGTGTGCGCATCATCCAGTTGAACAACGAACCGACCTATGAGCGCCAGTGGAGCACCGGTGGCGGATGGAGCATGAAACCCAAGCGCCATTTCAACATCACCCGCTCGCTGCAGTGGTTGAAAGGCCAGCTTGAGGACGCCACCGCACGGGGCGAGGTGGTCATCGTCAACATGCATATCTCGGAATACTGGGTGGACGAGGAGCAACGTTACTGGGAAGTGCCGAAACTGCTGGAAGCCCATAACGTGGCCGCAGTGTTTTCCGGTCACCTGCACTCGAACGTAGGCAAGTACCACGCTGGCTTTGGCAAGGTGCCGCACTTCAAGTCCGGCGCCTTGAACGCGGGTACCTACCTGCGGCTGACCTTCGACTGGAACAGGCAGCAGTTGCAGGTCGATGTGGTGAGCATGGATGGGAGCTTCGACGAAAGCACGGTGATTGACCTGAACCGTCGCGGCGCCTGATCAAGCCTTCGCGGGGCAAGCCCGCTCCCGCATGGATCGCGCTAACTTCGAGGCAGCATCGTACCTGTGGGAGCTGGCTTGCCAGCGATGAGGCCAGCACTGACAACATAAGACAGTTGCTCCCACAGCGGACGTGCAAGTTCATTGTGGGGGCCGGCTCTCACAGAGGCTCTGCCCGCCTGATTTACTGCTGACCGATGGTCTGCAGATATTCCGACCGCTCATCGCTACGCTGCGCCACGCAGGTGTTCCAGGAGGCTTCGAAGGCCTTGCTGCCGGGTTTCTCGGCATAGGTCTCGACCTTGCAGTCGGCATCGCGCAGCTGGGCCCAGAGTTTTTCCGCAGCCTCCATCTTGGCGCTCAGCGCCGCGGCCTTGTCGTTTTCATCCGCATACTGGTCGCGAATGCGCTGGATCAGGTCGTCATAGGCGGCCTTCAACTCGCGCTCGGCGGTCTGCTTGTTGTAGGCCGCGCAGGCATAGCCCTGCTGGTCGGTCTCGACGTTGTCGCAGGGCGTGCTTTCTTCCTCGGCGGCCTGGGCGCCGCACGCGACGGCCAGCAGGACCAGCCATGCCATTGATTTCATCCGTTTTCTCCTGAGCAGGCTGACGAATCGCAGGGATTCTCGCTCAGCCTCGAGCGCGGCGATAGCTCCCTGACGAAATGTTCATCAAAGCCTTACAAAAGCCGTTGTCGAGACTGGCTCTCATCTGCGAGGTGCAGGCCAGAGCGTGCCGTTTCGGCCTTTGACGCTTTCGGCAAACCCCCTGTCGTTTTTGCATCGGGGCGCCTCGGGCGGCAGGCATATGCTGGCCCCAAAGCGCCGACACAAGGTTTGGCGCCAGCAAACTCAATAAAAGGGGACAGCCTGATGAGCCCAGCCGAACTTCACGCCGACAGCATCGTCATCGACGGTTTGATCATTGCCAAGTGGAACCGCGAGCTGTTCGAAGACATGCGCAAGGGCGGGCTGACCGCGGCCAACTGCACCGTGTCGGTGTGGGAGGGCTTCAAGGCCACCGTCGACAACATTGCCTCCAGCCAGAAGCTGATCCGCGACAACAGCGACCTGGTGATGCCGGTGCGCACCACCGCCGATATCCGCAAGGCCAAGGAACTGGGCAAGACCGGCATCCTCTTCGGCTTCCAGAACGCCCATGCGTTCGAAGACCAGATCGCCTATGTAGACGTGTTCAAGCAGCTGGGCGTGGGCATCGTGCAGATGTGCTACAACACCCAGAACCTGGTCGGCACCGGCTGCTACGAGCGTGACGGCGGCCTGTCGGGCTTCGGCCGCGAGATCGTCGCCGAAATGAACCGCGTCGGCATCATGTGCGACCTGTCCCACGTCGGCTCCAAGACTTCCGAAGAAGTCATCCTCGAATCGAAGAAACCGGTGTGCTACTCGCACTGCCTGCCGTCGGGGCTCAAGGAGCACCCGCGCAACAAGTCCGATGCAGAGCTCAAGTTCATCGCCGACCACGGCGGTTTCGTCGGCGTGACCATGTTCGCGCCGTTCCTGGCCAAGGGCATCGACTCGACCATCGACGATTACGCCGAAGCCATCGAGTACACCATGAACATCGTCGGTGAAGACGCCATCGGTATCGGCACCGACTTCACCCAGGGCCACGGCCAGGACTTCTTCGAATACCTGACCCACGACAAGGGCTACGCCCGTCGCCTGACCAACTTCGGCAAGATCATCAACCCGCTCGGCATTCGTACTGTCGGCGAGTTCCCCAACCTCACCGAGACCCTGCTCAAGCGCGGCCATTCCGAGCGCGTGGTGCGCAAGATCATGGGTGAGAACTGGGTCAATGTCCTCAAGGATGTGTGGGGCGAGTAAGCCGCACTCCAAGCCTGAAAACCCCGGCCAGCAACGCCGGGGCCTCCCAATAAAAATTTTCTGGAGTTGAGTTTCCATGGCCAAGATCGCCCCGCAATTGCCAATCGAAGTCGACAGCGAGACCGGTGTCTGGACCAGCGACGCCCTGCCGATGCTCTACGTGCCACGGCATTTCTTCGTCAACAACCACATGGGCATCGAGGAAGTGCTGGGCGCCGACGCCTATGCCGAGATCCTCTACAAGGCCGGCTACAAGTCCGCCTGGCACTGGTGCGAGAAAGAAGCCGAGTGCCATGGCCTGGAAGGCGTGGCGGTGTTCGAGCACTACATGAAGCGCCTGAGCCAGCGTGGCTGGGGCCTGTTCAAGATCCAGGACATCGACCTGGATAAAGGCACCTGCAGCGTCAAGCTCGAGCACTCGGCGTTCGTCTATGTCTACGGCAAGGTTGGCCGCAAGGTCGACTACATGTTCACCGGCTGGTTCGCCGGCGCCATGGACCAGATTCTCGCTGCCCGCGGCAGCTCGATCCGCACCGTGGCCGAACAGGTCTATGGCGGGTCGGAAGAAGGCCACGAAGATGGCCTGTTCGTTACAAAGCCGTTGTAAGCCGGAGATAGCGTCATGGCCTTCGAAGCAATGTTCCAGCCGATCCAGATCGGCAAACTGACCATCCGCAACCGTGTGCTCAGCACCGCGCACGCCGAGGTGTATGCCACCGACGGCGGGATGACCACAGACCGCTATGTGAAGTACTACGAAGAGAAGGCCAAGGGCGGCATCGGCCTGGCGATCTGCGGCGGCTCGTCCGTGGTGGCCATCGACAGCCCGCAGGAGTGGTGGTCGTCGGTCAACCTGTCGACCGACCGCATCATTCCGCACTTCCAGAACCTGGCTGACGCCATGCACAAGCATGGCGCCAAGATCATGATCCAGATTACCCACATGGGCCGTCGCTCGCGCTGGGACGGTTTCAACTGGCCGACCCTGATGTCGCCGTCGGGTATCCGTGAACCGGTGCACCGCGCCACCTGCAAAACCATCGAAGTGGAAGAGATCTGGCGCGTCATCGGCAACTACGCGCAAGCTGCGCGCCGCGCCAAGGAAGGCGGCCTGGACGGTGTCGAGCTGTCGGCGGTGCACCAGCACATGATCGACCAGTTCTGGAGCCCACGGGTCAACAAGCGTACCGACGAGTGGGGCGGCACCTTCGAAGGCCGCATGAAGTTCGGCCTGGAAGTGCTCAAGGCCGTGCGCAAGGAAGTCGGTGACGACTTCTGCGTGGGCATGCGCATCTGCGGCGATGAATTCCACCCCGATGGCCTCAGCCACGAGGACATGAAGCAGATCGCCGCCTACTACGACGCCACCGGCATGCTCGATTTCATCGGCGTGGTCGGCTCGGGCTGCGACACCCACAACACCCTGGCCAACGTCATCCCCAACATGAGCTACCCGCCGGAGCCCTTCCTGCACCTGGCCGCCGGCATCAAGGAAGTGGTCAAGGTCCCGGTGCTGCACGCGCAGAACATCAAGGACCCGAACCAGGCCACGCGCATCCTGGAAGGCGGCTACGTGGACATGGTGGGCATGACCCGCGCCCACATCGCCGACCCGCACCTGATCGCCAAGATCAAGATGGGCCAGGTGGACCAGATCAAGCAGTGCGTCGGCGCCAACTACTGCATCGACCGCCAGTACCAGGGCCTGGACGTGCTGTGCATCCAGAACGCCGCCACCTCCCGTGAATACATGGGCGTGCCGCACATCATCGAGAAGACCACCGGCGCCAAGCGCAAGGTGGTGATCGTCGGCGCCGGCCCTGCCGGCATGGAGGCCGCCCGCGTGGCCGCCGAGCGTGGCCACGATGTCACCGTGTTCGAGAAGAAAGAGCAGATCGGCGGGCAGATCACCATCGCCGCCAAGGCCCCGCAGCGCGACCAGATCGCCGGCATCACCCGCTGGTACCAGCTGGAGTTCGCCCGCCTGAAGATCGACCTGCGCCTGGGTACCGCCGCTGACGTGGCGACCATCCAGGACCTGCGCCCGGACATCATCGTGCTGGCGGTGGGCGGCCATCCGTTCGTCGAACAGAACGAGCACTGGGGCGCTGCCGAAGGGCTGGTGGTGAGCAGCTGGGACGTGCTCGACGGCAAGGTCGCACCGGGCAAGAACGTGCTGGTGTACGACACCATCTGCGAGTTCACCGGCATGTCGACGGCGGACTTCATCGCCGACAAGGGCAGCCAGGTCGAGATCGTCACCGACGACATCAAGCCGGGCGTGGCCATGGGCGGCACCAGCTTCCCCACCTACTACCGCAGCATGTACCCCAAAGAAGTGATCATGACCGGCGACATGATGCTGGAGAAGGTCTACCGCGAAGGCGACAAGCTGGTGGCGGTGCTCGAGAACGAGTACACCGGCGCCAAGGAAGAGCGGGTGGTGGACCAGGTGGTGGTGGAGAACGGCGTGCGTCCCGACGAGCAGCTGTACTACGCGCTCAAGGACGGTTCGCGCAACAAGGGCCAGATCGACGTCGAGGCGCTGTTCGCCATCAAGCCGCAGCCGATCCTCAGCCAGCCGGGCGAGGGCTACCTGCTGTACCGCATCGGCGACTGCGTGGCCCAGCGCAACGTGCATGCGGCGATCTACGACGCCTTGCGCCTGTGCAAGGATTTCTGATCGTTAACAGTCGCCGCCACTGAGCGCGGCCCCTGTGGGAGCGGGTTTACCCGCGAATGCGTCAGCGCTGACAACGCCGTTGCCTGACCGGACGCATTCGCGGGTAAACCCGCTCCCACATAGGGCCAGTCTCGTGCTCAGGGCAGCGCAAGAATCCAGCTGTTGTGGGAGCCTCCCATGTTGAACACCCTTCTACCCATCCTGCTGTTCACCGCGCTGGCCCTGGCGGTGCTCGGCGCCCTGCGCCGGGTGCGCATGTGGCGGCGCGGGCGGCCGAGCCAGGTCGATCTGATCAAAGGCCTGCTGGCCATGCCACGGCGCTACCTGGTGGACCTGCACCACGTGGTCGAGCGCGACAAGTACATGTCCAAGACCCACGTGGCCACTGCCGGCGGCTTCGTGCTCTCGGCCGTGCTGGCGATCCTGGTGCACGGCTTCGGCCTGCAGAGCAAGATACTCGGCTATGCCCTGCTGGTGGCCACGGTGATCATGTTCACCGGTGCCCTGTTCGTCTTCAAACGCCGCCTCGATCCGCCTTCGCGCCTGTCCAAGGGCCCGTGGATGCGCCTGCCCAAGAGCCTGCTGATGTTCGCGGCGAGCTTCTTCATCGCCACGCTGCCGGTGGCCGGCATCCTGCCGCAAGGCACCGGTGGCTGGGTGCTGGTGGCAGTGCTGGGCGTCGGTGTGCTGTGGGGCGTGTCCGAGCTGTTCTTCGGCATGACCTGGGGCGGGCCGATGAAGCACGCCTTCGCCGGCGCCCTGCACCTGGCCTGGCACCGCCGCGCCGAGCGCTTCGGCGGCGGCCGTTCCACCGGCCTCAAGCCGCTGGACCTGGAAGACCCGAACGCGCCGCTGGGCGTGGAAAAACCGGTGGACTTCACCTGGAACCAGTTGCTCGGTTTCGATGCCTGCGTGCAGTGCGGCAAATGCGAAGCCATGTGCCCGGCGTTCGCCGCCGGCCAGCCGCTGAACCCGAAAAAGCTCATTCAGGACATGGTCATCGGCCTGGCCGGTGGCACCGACGCCACGTTCGCCGGCAGCCCCTATCCGGGCAAGCCGATCGGTGAACATGGCGGCCATCCGCACCAGCCGATCGTCAACGGCCTGGTCGATGCCGAAACCCTGTGGTCGTGCACGACCTGCCGCGCCTGCGTGGAGGAGTGCCCGATGATGATCGAGCACGTCGATGCCATCGTCGACATGCGCCGCCACCTCACCCTGGAAAAGGGCGCCACCCCGAACAAGGGCGCCGAGGTGCTGGACAACCTGATCGCCACCGACAACCCCGGCGGTTTCGCCCCCGGCGGGCGGATGAACTGGGCGGCCGACCTCAACCTGCAACTGCTCAGCGATGTGCAGCGCACCGAAGTGCTGTTCTGGGTGGGCGATGGCGCCTTCGACATGCGCAACCAGCGCACCCTGCGCGCCTTCGTCAAAGTGCTCAAGGCCTCCGGCGTGGACTTCGCCGTGCTTGGCCTGGAAGAGCGCGACAGCGGTGACGTGGCCCGTCGCCTGGGTGATGAAGCGACCTTCCAGCACCTGGCCAAACGCAATATCCAGACCCTGGCCAAGTACCAGTTCCAGCGCATCGTCACTTGCGACCCGCACAGCTTCCATGTGCTGAAGAACGAATACGGTGCCCTTGGCGGCGACTACCAGGTGCAGCACCACAGCACCTACATCGCCGAACTGATCGCCGCGAACAAGCTCAACCTTGGCCAGCACAAGGGTGGCAGCGTCACCTACCACGACCCGTGCTACCTGGGCCGTTACAACGGCGAGTACGAGGCCCCGCGCGATGTGCTCAAGGCCCTGGGTATCGAAGTGCGCGAGATGCAGCGCTCGGGCTTCCGTTCCCGTTGCTGCGGCGGTGGCGGCGGTGCGCCGATCACCGACATCCCGGGCAAGCAACGTATCCCCGACATGCGCATGGACGATATCCGCGAGACCGAGGCAGAACTGGTGGCCGTGGGTTGCCCACAGTGCACGGCGATGCTCGAAGGCGTGGTCGAACCGCGCCCACAGATCAAGGACCTCGCCGAGCTGGTCGCCGATGTGCTGATCGAAGACGAAGCTCCGGCGAGCGCCAAGTCGCCAGCCAGCAAACGTGAACCTGCGGAGGTGCACTGATGAGCGACATCATCCGCCGCGACCCACGCGCCGAGTGGATCGCCCGTAACCGCCTGCACCCGCTGCATGCAGCGATGCAGACGCAACAAACCAGCTGGATGGGCCCCAACGGCCTGATGCGCAAGAACCCCCATGCGATCGCTGCCGGCTTCATCGGCCCCAGCGGCCTCAAGCGCATCGACCGCAGCGGCGCCCAGCAGGGCACCGGTGTCGGCGGGCGGCGCACGGCCGCCGCCGAGGTGCAGCTGCCGCTGCATCAGGTGGCCGAGCCGGCGTTCTACATCGCCGTGGTGCCGGACATGGTCGGCGGTCGCCTCACCAGCCACGACCGCGACCTGCTCGGCCTTGCCCACAGCCTGGCTGGCAGTGACGGCGCGGTGCTGGCCGTGGTGTTCGGCGAGCACAAGGAAAGCAACTTTTCCACAGCCGGCGTTGATCGCCTGCTGGTTATCGAGGGCGAGGCCTTCGAAGGTTATGCACCGGAGCAACTGGTCCAGGGCCTGCGGGCTGTGGATAACCAGTTCGCGCCGCGCCACTGGCTGTTGCCCGATAGCCGCAGCGGTGGCGGGGAACTCGGCCGGCGCTTCGGCGCGGCCCTGGGCGAACGCCCGGCGACGCGGGTATGGCAGGTCAAGGACGGCCAGTGCATCGGCCGTGCCGGCGCCGGCCAGCAGGATATCCAGCGCGACGTGCCACGCTTGATCCTGGCAGCTGCCGAATGCGCAGAGCCTGTGAGCGAAACCCGCCACGAAGCCCTGCCCGTGGAGTTGTCCACAGGCGTGGCGCGCAGCCTGTCGCGCATCGAGGACCTCGGCTCGGTGGCCGTGGACCCGGCCGCCATCGCCATGGCCGAGGCCGAGTTCATCGTCTCTGGCGGCAACGGCGTCAAGGACTGGGAGCTGTACCACCAGGCCACCAAGGCCCTCGGTGCCACCGAAGGCGCCTCGCGCGTGGCGGTGGACGACGGCTTCATGCCGCGCAACCGCCAGGTGGGGGCCACCGGCACCTGGGTCACGGCGCGGGTCTACGTGGCTGTGGGTATCTCTGGCGCGATCCAGCACCTGCAGGGCATCGGCGCCTGCGACAAGGTGGTGGCGATCAACATGGACCCGGGCTGCGACATGATCAAACGGGCCGACCTGTCGGTGATTGGCGACAGCTCGGCGATTCTCAAAGCACTGATCGAGGCTGTGGACAACTACCGCAGCGGCGGCCAGCGCGACGCGGCATAAGGGCACGAGCATGAGTACGAAAGTGATCAGCCTGGTATCCATAGGTGCCCACCCAAGCTCGGGCCGCGCCCGCCGCGCCGAGCAGGATGCGCGTGCCGTGGAACTGGGCTTGCAGTTGGCTGGGGATAACTTGCAGGTGGTGCATGCCGGTGATCCCCACGAAGAGGCCTTGCGTGCCTACCTGGGCATGGGGCTGGAGCACCTGGATGTACTGGAGCAGCCCGCTGGCGCCGATGTACTGGGCGTGTTGGGCGACTACCTGCGCGATGCCGGCGCCCAGTTGGTGCTGACCGGCAGCCAGGCGGAGACCGGGGAAGGCTCGGGCATGCTGCCGTTCCTGTTGGCCGAGAAGCTCGGTTGGCCGCTGGTGGTCGGGCTGGCCGAGGTGGAGTCGATCGACAACGGTACCGCCCAGGTGCTGCAAGCCCTGCCACGGGGCCAGCGGCGTCGTTTGAAAGTGCGCCTGCCCTTGTTGGCAACTGTGGATAACGCGGCGCCCAAGCCCCGCCAGAGCGCCTTCGGCCCGGCGCGGCGCGGGGTGCTGGCGCCCTTTGATGTGGCGGTGGTGGACGACCCGGTACTGGGTGATGACGCCCTGCAGCCAGCGCGGCCACGGCCCAAGCGGCTCAAGGTGATCAAGGCCAAGAGCGGTGCCGACCGCATGAAGGCCGCCACGGCCAAGGCCAGTGGCGGCGGGGGCAAGGTGCTGAAGGATGTTTCGCCACAAGAAGGCGCCGAGGCGATCCTCAAGCTGCTGGTGGAGGAGGGGGTCTTGCGCTGAGCAAACCCTGCCATTCAAGCCCTGCTTCCACAGGATTGCGCAGCGTTCGGCCTGGCGCTAACCCTGTGGGAGCGGGTTTACCGGAGTGCCGGACCACCGCGAACACCGGCGAAGCCGGTGCCATCCACCGCATCGCCTGCTTCGCGGCTAAAGCCGCTCCCACAGGGTGCGCATGCCCACTGTGAGTGCACGGCGAAAAATCTTACCCCCGAAATCTGTTCGCCAAGCTGTGGACAAAGTGTTTGCGCAATGCTGCAGCCCTTTGAAATCAACGGGTTCAAGGGGTTGATCAATTTGTGATCAGTCGTTGATTTCATCTTCAAGACCCGAACCCGCAAAACTGCTCACAATCGCTGTTGGCCGGTATGTGGATAACGTGTTCGTCCATTACTGCAGGCCTTGAGTTTACTGGCTTACAAAGAATTGATCGTTTTTTGATCTATTACCGCTAAAGTCAGGTAAACCCGCTGATTATCTGGGCTTTCAGGACTTTTCCACAGCCAGTTTTCGGCCAGCCAGGTTTTCCCACATTCTTTGTTGGTGGCTCTGTGGACAATGTGTTTGCAGAGGGCTGTGAGCCTTTGTGCATGAGGGCTGTAGAGATTTGATCAAAAAATAGCCAATTCATCAGGGGTGTGACGACGCTGACCTGTCAGCCGTTGTGCACAGCGTCAGCCTGCTGGTCTGTGGATAACCAATTCCACGTACCTGTCCTTTTTGCCAGTATCCACTCGCGTTCCAGGCGATCAGCCGTGACAAGCGCAATGCAGAACACGCGAAGAGCCGCTGGGAACGACTCTGCTTGGGCGGCCTGTCGGCGTCAAATGCTGGAGTGATGCGCGCACCCACGGCATATCGCATGCACCTGTACTTGGGGAAGGGGGGAGGTCGCAGGTCTGGGCCTGGCCTGAGTGCTACTGGCAGGGGGATCAACTCCGGCGTCTGGAGCGTCGGTAGCTGGCTTGTTTCCTGGCGAAAGCCAGCAAAAACGCAGGCCAGTGATCCTGAAAGCGTCGGTTCGGGTATTCGCAAGGTTCTTGAGGTTGAGCCCCGCGCCTTGGCAGGCGTTGCCAAAGCGCGGGGAAGCCGTTACTGCGCTTTGACTTCCTTCAGATAAGGCGCCGGCTCCGCCCCCAGGTTCTCCAGCATGCGCTGGCTGTACCAGTCGATGAAGTTCACCACACCAAACTCGTAAGTCTTCGAGTAAGGGCCCGGCTGATAGGCGGTGGAGTTGATCCCGCGCTGGTTCTCTTCGGCCAGGCGACGGTCCTGGTCGTTGGTGGCATCCCACACCTTGCGCATTTCTTCAGGGTTGTAATCCACCCCCTCCACCGCATCCTTGTGCACCAGCCACTTGGTGGTGACCATGGTCTCCTGCGCGCTGATCGGCCACACGGTGAACACGATCATGTGGTCGCCCATGCAGTGGTTCCACGAATGCGGCAGGTGCAGGATGCGCATCGAGCCCAGGTCGGGGTTCTGGATGCGGCCCATCAGCTTCTTGCAGGCCACCTTGCCGTCCATGGTCATCGACACGGTGCCCTTGAGCAGCGGCATGCGCACGATGCGGTTACGCAGGCCGTGGCTCTTGTGCAGGTAAGGGATCTTCTCGGCTTCCCAGGCGGCGGCCGAGGCGGCCACGTGGTCCTTGAATTCCTGGCTGGCGCGCGGGTCGTTGGTGTCGTCCCACTCCAGCAGCGTCTTCAAAAGCTCCGGGTGCGAACCGCTGCAGTGGTAGCACTCGCGGTTGTTCTCCAGCACCAGCTTCCAGTTGGCCTTCTCCATCAAGGTGGTCTGCACCGCCACCTTGGTGTTCTCCATGTCGTACGGTTCCATGTAATGGTCGAGGGTGGCCAGGAACTCGTCGATGGCCGGCGGGTTCTCGGCCAGGCTGATGAAGATGTAGCCACCGGCCACCTTGACGTTCACAGGCTTGAGGCCGTACTGGTTCATGTCGAAGTCGGCGCCCATCTCGGTGCCGGCGAACAGCAGGCGGCCATCGAGTTCGTAGGTCCACTGGTGGTAGTGGCAGACCAGCTTGGCCACCTTGCCTTTGTCGCTGACGCACAGGCGCGAACCGCGGTGGCGACAGACGTTGTGGAAGGCATGCACCTTACCTTCGGCACCGCGAATCACGATGATCGGGTTCTTGCCGATCTGCAGGGTGATGTAGTTGCCCTTGGTCGGGATCTCGCAAACCATGCCGGCGATCAGCCATTCCTTGTGGAAGATCTCCTGCATGTCGATCTGGAACAGGCGCTCGTCGCTGTAGAACGGTTGCGGCAGCGAGTAGGTGCGCTCGCGGGTCTGCAGCATCTCGGCGGTAGCCTTGCGTGCGGGTTCCAGTGGGTCGCCCAGGCTCAGGGTTGCGGTGACGTCCATCGTGTGGTCCTCGGGGCCGCGTGCGGCCGACAGAAGTGGCTAATCGTTGTTGTTTGCCGCAGGGCTGCTGCTTTGGATAAACAGCGTGTTGTTTTGCCGAGGAGTGTGCGTTCGAAGGCGTCGGGAACCATATCCATGGGCGACATGGCCGCATCGAATTCCGACGCGCCAACCCTTGTAGCGTGGGGCTGGTCGCGATAAGCACGCCGATGTCGCGGATGGGAATGTACGCAGCCCTCGCGTTGCGCATTATCGGAGCCATAAGAAAGGCCGACAGTCGGCTGCTGGAGATGAACATGTCCGATACCTTCCTCAACCCGGTCACCACCCAGACCTGGGCCAATGGCCGCCACATCGTGCGCTGCGTCAAGGTCATCCAGGAAACCTGGGATGTGCGCACGTTCTGCTTCATGGCCGACCAGCCGATCATGTTCTTCTTCAAGCCCGGGCAGTTCGTCACCCTGGAGCTGGAAATCGAAGGCAAGCCGGTGATGCGTTCGTACACCATCTCCAGCTCGCCGTCGGTGCCCTACAGTTTCTCGATCACCGTCAAGCGCGTGCCGGGCGGGCTGGTCTCGAACTTCCTCCACGACACCATGCACGAAGGTGCCGAGCTGCCGGTGCACGGGCCGGTGGGGCTGTTCAACGCCATCGACTTCCCGGCGGGCAAGACGCTGTACCTGTCCGGCGGCGTCGGCATCACCCCGGTGATGTCCATGGCCCGCTGGTTCTACGACACCAACGCCAATGTCGACATGGTGTTCGTGCACAGCGCCCGTTCACCGAAGGACATCATCTACCACCGCGAGCTGGAGCAGATGGCCTCGCGCATCCCCAACTTCAGCCTGCACATCATTTGCGAGAAGCACGGCCTGGGCGAGCCGTGGGCCGGCTATCGCGGCTACCTCAACCAGCGCCTGATGGAGCTGATCGCCCCGGACTACCTGGAGCGCACCATCTTCTGCTGCGGCCCGACGCCCTACATGAGCGCGGTCAAGCGCATGCTCGAGGCGGTCGGCTTCGACATGAAGAACTATCACGAGGAGTCGTTCGGCGCGACGCCGCCCGAGGCCAAGGCCGATGCGGTGGAGCACGCGGAAGCGGCGGCCGATGCGCCGGAAGTGGACGCGGCCGACCTCAACCTGGTGGAGTTCGTTGGCAGCGACAAGAGCATTCGCGTGGCCCCGGGCGAGACCGTGCATGCGGCGGCGGCCAAGGTCGGGCTGATGATCCCCAAGGCCTGCGGCATGGGCATCTGCGGCACCTGCAAGGTGCTCAAGCTGGGCGGCGAGGTGGAGATGGAGCACAACGGCGGGATCACCGAAGAGGACGAGGCCGAGGGCTACATCCTGTCGTGCTGCAGTGTGCCGAAGGGGGATGTGCGGATCGAGTATTGATCTGATACTCGAGTAACAGGGGCTGCTGCGCAGCCCTTTCGCCGGCAAGCCGGCTCCCACAGGCTGAGCGCTGTCCTTGTGGGGGCTGGCTTGCCAGCGAAAGGGCCGCAAAGCGGCCCCAGCTTTTTCAAGTACGGAAGCGCGCTACCAAGCCGTTGAGGTCCACCGCCAACCGCGACAGCTCGGCACTCGCCGCGCTGGTCTGATGGGCGCCGGTGGCGCTCTGCACCGACAGGTCGTTGATGTTCACCAGGTTGCGGTCCACCTCGCGGGCCACCTGGGCCTGCTCCTCGGCGGCGCTGGCGATCACCAGGTTGCGCTCGTTGATCTGCCCCACCGCCGAGGCGATGGTGTCCAGCGCCAGGCCCGCGCCCTTGGCGATGTTCAGGGTCGACTCGGCGCGCTCGGTGCTGGTGCGCATCGAGTCCACGGCCTGTTCGGTGCCGCCCTGGATGCTGCCGATCATCCGCTCGATCTCGCTGGTGGACTGCTGGGTGCGGTGCGCAAGCGCCCGGACTTCGTCGGCCACCACGGCAAAGCCACGGCCCGCCTCGCCGGCACGCGCCGCCTCGATGGCGGCGTTGAGCGCCAGCAGGTTGGTCTGGTCGGCCAGGCCGCGGATCACGTCCAGCACCTTGCCGATGTCGCGGGACTGCTCGGCCAGGTGGGTGATCAGCTTGGCGGTGGCCTGTACGTCGCCGCTCATGCGCTCGATGGCGCCCACGGTTTCCATGACCAGGTCGCGGCCATCGCCGGCCGAACGGCTGGCTTCGCTGGAGGCTTCCGAGGTGCTCACCGCGTTGCGTGCCACTTCCTCGACCGCGCTGGTCATTTCGGTGACGGCGGTGGCGGCCTGCTCGATTTCGTTGTTCTGCTGCTGCAAGCCACGGGCGCTTTCGTCGGTGACGCTGTTCAGTTCTTCGGCGGCCGAGGCCAGCTGGGTGGCGGAGCCGGCGATCAGCTGCAGGGTGTCGCGCAGCTTGTCCTGCATCTTGGCCATGGCCTGCAGCAGACGCGCGGCTTCGTCGGTGCCTTCGGGGCGGATGTTGTGGGTGAGGTCGCCCTCGGCGATCTGCTCGGCGGCCTTGAGCGCTTCGTCGATGGGTTTGACGATGCTGCGGGTGAGCAGGAAGGCGAACAGCAGGGTCAGCACGGTGGCAGCCACCAGCAGGCCGACCACCAGGGCGAAGGTGCTGGCGTACTGGCTGGCGGCCTTGGCGTTGGTGTCGGCGGTCTGGTCGGTGTTGATCTTCACCAGCTGGTCCATGACCTTGTTGATCTGCTCGGAATTGCTCAGCAGTTCGCTGTTGAGCAGGTCGCGCAGCTCATCCACCTTGCCGGCCTGGCTCAGGTTGCGCATGCGCGACTCGAGCTGGCGGTACTGGCTGAGCAGCAGGCCGTACTGCTCGAAGGCGGCCTTTTCATCAGCGGCGGCGATCAGCGGCTCGTAGGTGCGACGGGCCTTGTCGATCTGCGCGTTGCGCTCGTCGAGCAGGCGCAGGGTGTCCTGCTGGGTGGCCGGCTCGCGGTTGAGCAGCAGGCGGTAGGACAGGGTGCGCAGGCGCAGGTTGAGCGCGGTCAGCTCGTCGAGGGTCTTGATGCTGGGCACGCTGACTTGCTCGATGGTCACGCCGGCCTGGCGGATGTTGCCCATCTGGATCAGCGAGAAGACACCCAGGCCAAGCATCAGCAGGCCGATCACGGAGAAGCCCAGCAGCGCACGCGGGGCGATGTTCATGTTGCGTAAGGACATGGAGGCGGTATCCAGGGCAGAAAGGGGGCCGCAGTCCATGCGACGAAATAAGACCTGCCGGCGTATCGGTCGTGACCGCCCAGTCTTGATAGTGGCACGGTGGATTTGTGAGGCAGCTAACGAAATTCCTGACAGGCGGTTGACCCAAGCCGGAACAAGGGCGGCCGACACCGGTCAACCTGAGCAGGTAAAAACCTTTTGAATCCGATATTTAATGGCGAGGGCGCAGGTTTTTCCTTATCGTGTGCGCCCTTTGCAACAACCCGAGATAGACGCATGTTGGAAACTTCCCTGAATCAACTCGAGCAACTGGTCAGCGACCTGATGCACAAGAACGCTCAACTCACCGAGCAGAACACCGCCCTCGGCCAGGAACTGGCCCAGGCCAAGGAAGAGAACGAGACCCTGCAGCTGTCGCTGATGGAGCAGGAAGAGAAGCACGGCGCCACCGCTGCCCGCATCCAGGCCCTGGTCGACCGCGCCAGCGCGGGTGTCGTGAACGCATGAGGCTGCACGCGCAGCCGGTCAATGTCGTATCGATCCTCGGCAACGACTATTCGCTCAAGGCGCCGGAAGGCCAGGAAGAAACCCTGGCCCAGGCCGTGCGCATGCTCAACGTCGCCCTGGCCGAGACCAAGCGCAGCTACCCGACCCTGATCGGTGACAAATTGCTGGTGCTGGCGGCCCTGAACCTGTGCTCGAAACAGATCGAGTTGCAGCGCGAACACGCCAAGACCCTGGAGCGCACCCAGGCGCAGATCGACGCCACCGTCGATGCCATCAGCCGGACCATCGGCGACCAGTAAAGCGCTCAAGCATCCCCTGTGGGAGCGGGTTTACCCGCGAAGACGACGGTGGTTTCACCGACGTTTTCGCGGGTAAACCCGCTCCCACAGTCTTTTTGTGCTGTCTCAGATCTCTGGAATAACTGGATACTTGAGTGTATACACTTCTCGCAAAACAATAATTAGCGGGAGTAGCAGGGCATGCGTATCTGGCGGCGGAGTATCCAGTGGCAATTGATCGCAAGCATGGGCGCGGCCCTGCTGGCGAGCATCCTGGTGGTGGTGGCGATCTACACCGTGGCGGTCAACCGCCTCACCGAGCGGTACCTGGTCGACACGGCGCTGCCGGCCAGCATCGAGGCGATCCGCAACGACATCGAACGCATGCTCGGCCGACCGCTGGTGGCAGCGGCGGACATCGCCGGCAATACCCTGCTGCGCGACTGGCTGGCCGCCGGTGAGGATCCAGCGCAAGCACCGCGTTTCATCGAATACCTGGAGGGCGCCAGGCAGCGCAACAAGGCCTTCACCACGATGTTCGCCGCCACTGCGAGCAACCACTACTACAACGAGAAAGGCCTGGATCGCACCCTCAGCCGCGCCAACCCCAAGGACAGCTGGTTCTACGGCTATATCGACAGCGGCGCCGAGCGCCTGGTCAATATCGATATCGACGGGGCCACCGGTGAGTTGGCGCTGTTCATCGACTATCGGGTGGAAAAGGATGGCCAGTTGGTGGGCGTGGCGGGCATGGGCCTGCGCATGAGCGAACTGTCCAAGCTGATCCACGACTTCAGCTTCGGTGAGCACGGCAAGGTGTTCCTGGTGCGCAACGACGGCCTGATCCAGGTGCACCCCGACCAGCAGTTCAGCGGCAAGCGCCAGCTCGCCGAGCAGCTTGATGCCGATGCGGCCAAGGCGCTGATGAGCGGCGGCCAGGGCCTGCGCAGCAGCCGTTTCAGCCGCGACGGTGAAACCTACCTGGCCCTGGGCCTGCCCCTGCGTGACCTGAACTGGACCCTGGTGGCCGAAGTGCCCGAGGCCGAGATATACGCGCAGATGCGTCAGGCCGTGTGGCTCACCAGCCTGATTGGTGGTGGCGTGGCCCTGATTTCGCTGTTGCTGGTGGTGCTGCTGGCGCGCGGGCTGGTACGGCCGATCCGCCAGGTCACTGCGGCATTGGTGCAGATTGGCAGTGGTGCCGGTGACCTCAGCCACCGCCTCGACGATTCGCGCCAGGACGAGCTGGGCGACCTGGCCCGGGGCTTCAACCGCTTTCTCGACAGCCAGCGCGGTTTGATAGGCGAAGTGTTGCGCACCACCGAACGTCTGCACCGCTCGGTTGAGCAGGTAACGCAAGTGGTGGACAACACCGCCGAACGCTCCGGGCGGCAGCAGGAAATGACCGAGATGGTCGCCACCGCCGTGCACGAGATGGGTTTGACCGTGCAGGACATTGCCCAGAATGCCGGCACTGCCGCCGTGGCTTCGCAGTCGGCACGCGACGAGGCGCTGCAGGCGCGCGAAGTGGTGCGTCGGTCCATTCACAACATCGAAGGCATGTCTGGCGAGATTGGCAAGGCGGCCGACGCGGTCAGCCAGTTGGCCGACGAAGTCGCCTCCATCGATGAAGTGTTGGCGGTGATTCGCAGTATTTCCGAACAGACCAACCTGCTGGCACTGAACGCTGCCATCGAAGCGGCGCGGGCCGGTGAGATGGGCCGTGGCTTTGCCGTGGTGGCCGACGAGGTGCGCACCTTGGCCCGGCGCACCCAGGTGTCCACCGACGAAGTGCAGCAGATGATCCAGCGCCTCAAGCAGGGCGCGGGTACGGCGGTGTCGTCGATGCAGGCGGGGCAGCAGGCGACCGGCAATGGGGTCGAGTCCAGCCAGCGCACGGGCACTTCGTTGGGGGCGATCACTGATCAGGTCGAGCAGATCAGCGACATGAACCACCAGGTGGCCACGGCGACCGAGGAGCAGTCGGCGGTGACCGAGGAGATCAACCGCACGGTGCAGGGGATTTCCGACCTGGCGCGGCAGACGGCGGCCGAGGTGCAAGGGTGCCGTGAGGAATGCCAGGCGCTGCGAGGGTTGGCCGATGACCTGGCGCGGCAGATGGGTGGGTTCAGGCTTTAGCAGGTCACGAATTCAATTGGATCGCCACGCTTCTGTCATTGATGCAAACGTGAGTGTGGCGATCCGATCGTGTCATAAATAGTTCAAACGCTGGTGAATTTTCTATATGTGACCTCTATCTCGATATACCCAGAAGGAACCACCGGGCTGGGGGGCGCATAATGATAGTGTTTGCTAATGATCTCAATCCAATCGCCGTTATATTTTATGATATCCCCTTCGATTAAGCTCGATATGAAAGTTTTGAGCTTCTCCGGAACTTCAGTAAACCCGTCTCCATCCCTGTCGCCGAAGGTCACAGATACAAAGTCCGCGGGGTTTTGACGAGGTTTGGTAGACGAGGATGAGTTGCCAGCGCTCTCAGGATCCCTAGGCATTATATCCAGCCTTGGCTCCTCGCCTGGACTATATGTCAACGATACTTCAGCACCGCCGAGTCGAGTCTCATTGCCTTCGCGATACGTCATCAGAACTTTTTTGAATTCAGGGTCTTGGACTGGGAGTCCAAACCACGACAGATCTAAGTCTTCCATCACTGTAACCTCGCCATAATGTTAATGAGAGGCTCAAGACTGCTGCGAGATTTCAAACTCAGCAACTGTCATATTTATCAGTTGACACCAGTGTTAGCTCGGTACTGGTCGGGCCAATCGTGTAGACATTTTTAGCCATTGGACAGATGCGATTGCTATTTCCCGCACTTCCCGCTGTCACTCCAGGTATGAAAAATCAGCCTTGGCATGGGTAGCATCATTCTTCGCGGGCAAGCCCGCTCCCACAGGTTAGCGCGCAGGCCCGCAGCTTGGCGCTGACCCTGTGGGAGCCGGCTTGCCGGCGATGGCGGTCTGTCAGGCGCCGACGATGCTGCGGATATCCGCCGCCAACTCGCGCACCCGCGCTTCCTCGGTATCCCACGAACACATGAACCGCGCCCCACCACTGCCAATGAAGGTATAGAAGCGCCAGCCTTTGTTGCGCAGCGCTTCGATGGCCGGTTCCGGCATCTGCAGGAACACCCCGTTGGCCTCCACCGGGAACATCAGCTCCACGCCCGGCAAGTCGCTGACCAGCGACGCCAGCAGTTGCGCACACTGGTTGGCGTGGCGGCCATGGCGCATCCAGGCGCCGTCTTCCAGCAGCCCGACCCACGGCGCCGACAAAAAGCGCATCTTCGAGGCCAGTTGCCCGGCCTGCTTGCAGCGGTAGTCGAAGTCTTCGGCCAGGGCGCGGTTGAAGAACAGGATCGCCTCGCCCACTGCCATGCCGTTCTTGGTGCCGCCAAAGCACAGCACATCGACGCCGGCCTTCCAGGTCAGCTCCGCCGGGGTGCAGCCGAGGAACGCGCAGGCGTTGGTGAAGCGCGCGCCGTCCATGTGCAGGTTCAGGCCCAGCTCTTTACAGGTGGCGCTGATCGCCTTGAGCTCGTCGGGGCGGTACACGGTGCCCACTTCGGTGGCCTGGGTGAGAGTCACCACGCGGGGCTTGGGGTAGTGGATGTCCTGGCGCTTGAGCGCCACTTCACGGATCGACTCGGGGGTGAGCTTGCCGTTGACGCTGGGTGCGGTCAGCAGCTTGGAGCCGTTGGAGAAGAACTCCGGCGCGCCGCATTCGTCGGTCTCGACGTGGGCGGTCTCGGAGCAGATCACGCTGTGGTAGCTCTGGCACAGCGAGGCCAGGGCCAGGGAGTTGGCGGCGGTGCCGTTGAAGGCGAAGAACACTTCGCAGTCGGTTTCGAACAAGTTGCGAAAGTACTCCGAGGCGCGTTCGGTCCACTGGTCGTCGCCATAGGCGCGTTCGTGGCCGTGGTTGGCCTTTGCCATCGCGGCCCAGGCTTCTGGGCAGATGCCGGAATAGTTGTCGCTGGCGAATTGTTGGTTGTTATCGGTCATGACGCCTGTCCTTTTTTACGACGCAGGCACGCACTCTAAACCATCAATTTGGCGGTTGCCTATACAAGCCCAGGCCTGCGTCGC